>CAIQQH010000023.1 GCA_903873915.1 uncultured Flavobacteriia bacterium
GCACAGACCGTTTGGTTGGTGCTTGTCAAGGTTGGAAGTGGATTGACTGTAACCGTTGACGTTGATGCTGTTGATGTACATCCATTGGCGGTATACGTCACGGTATACGGTGTTGTTGCTGTTGGGGAAACCGTCACACTTGATCCAGTTCCTCCGGTTGACCATGCATACGTTCCTCCCGATGGAGTTCCTGTTGCTGCAATCGTTGCGGGTGATCCTGCACAGACCGTTTGGTTGGTGCTTGTCAAGGTTGGAAGTGGATTGACTGTAACCGTTGACGTTGATGCTGTTGATGAACATCCATTGGCGGTGTAAGTCACGGTGTATGGCGTTGTTGCCGTTGGTGAAACAGTGACACTCGATCCCGTTCCTCCTGTCGACCAGGCATACGTTCCTCCAGATGGAGTTCCTGTTGCTGCAATCGTCGCGGGTGATCCTGCACAGACCGTTTGGTTGGTGCTTGTCAAGGTTGGTAAGGCGTTCACTGTTACTGTCGATGTAGAAACCGTTGATGAACAGCCGTTCGCAGTATAGGTCACCGTGTAAGGCGTTGTTGCCGTTGGGGTTACCGTTACACTCGATCCCGTTCCTCCTGTCGACCAGGCATACGTTCCTCCTGCTGGAGTTCCTGTTGCTGCAATCGTCGCGGGTGAGCCTGCACAGACCGTTTGGTTGGTGCTTGTCAAGGTTGGAATTACATTTACCGTGATGATGTTCGCTTGATTCGAGGTATTGGACCCACTCGCATTGGTTGCGGTCAAGGCCACGGTATAGGTTCCTGCGGTGTTAAAAGTGACCACAGGACTTGTCGCAGTTGATGTCGATGGCGTTCCTCCGCCAAAGGTCCAGCTGTAACTTGTTGGGCTTCCGGTAGATGTATTGTTGAAGGTCACCGTTTGTCCAGCACAAACCGTTGTTACGGATGGAGTAAACGAAGCCACTGGCGCAGCTGTTGGAGGCACCGCGGTAAGATTGATATTGTCCACATACAAACGATTTCCATTGCCAGAAAGGTTTTTGAACGCAACAATTACTTTGGAATTTCCTACATAAGGAGTTAAGTTCACTGTCTCAGTTCTCCATTGTGCTGTTGTCGGTGTAAAGCTCGCCGTTGTTGCTGGCGCTGTGGCCAAAACGGTATTCGATTTAGAATACACCGAAGTAAATGTTGCACCGCAATCGGTTGATACCAGCACTTCCAGTCCGTCAAAGCGTGTTGTACTGAAAGGTGCATAAGCCACATCAAATTGAAGCTGCGCTGTGGCATAACCGATCATGCTTACTCCAGTAAGTCTTACTTGATCATCGTCAGCATCGTTGTATGAGAAATTATTGAACATCATGGAGTTTCCCGCTGTTGGTGCGAATCCAACAGTTGCTGAACGAGCCCAGGTGGTAGGTGAAGCATTGGCATTGACAATGGCCCACCCAGTTGGGGGGAATGTTGCCGTGGTAAATCCTTCGGTCAAGGGAAGTGCTGCTCCAGTTGAAGAAACAACTGTAATGTAATTTGTACTTGTTTGGGTATTGGATCCACCAGCACCTGTCGCTGTCAATGCAATCGTATAGGTTCCAGCTGCTGTGAATGTCACCGTTGGATTTGCTAAAGTTGATGTTGCAGGCGTTGCCGATGCACCAAAATTCCATGAATAGGTTGTTGCATTTGTGGAGGTGTTGGTAAAAGTTACTGGTGTACCAACACAAACCAATAATGGCGTCGCCGTGAACGATGCCACAGGAGGAACAATCGCTGCAGATCCTGTCAAAACGAAGTTATAAATTGGTTCATCACAATCGTTCGTTCCGAAACTTACATTTCCTGTGTATGCGCCCCCAGCCGTAGGACTAAACACTACTGTAAATGTTGTAGTTGCCCCTGCAGCTACTGTTGTAGTACCGAAAGTTGTTCCCAGTGCGAATCCTGTTCCTGTTACGTTGATCGGCCCAGTCAATACAAGGTTGCTTGTTCCAGTATTTGTAATCGTAAATGTGGCTGTTGAACTACCTCCAGACCCAACAGATCCAAATGAATAGGACCCTTCATCTAGGACACTCGCTGTGGCTTGTGTCACATTGATTTCGCCTGGCGTTGTCGCATTGAATTTCAAGTTGTCAATATATATGTTGTTTCCGTTAGCAGCCACTGCGCGAATTCTGAACTTCACATTTTTAGAAATTGTCGTCACGAATGGAAGTAGGTTGATTGTTTCAGTGCGCCAATCCGTTGTGCCTACAGGCTGGTAATACGTTGTAAGCGTCGTCGTCAACACCTGCAGTGCTATTCCATTTTTATCATAAACTGGCGTTGCATTCCATGTTGTTCCGCAATCTTCTGAAATTTCGATATACAAACGCTCATAGTTGGCTACTGTTGTATTTCTTCGGCGATACGCTACGTCAAATTGAAGATTGGCAACTGTTGCATTGCATGGAAGAATAAAAATCGGAGTGATTAAATTGTCCGTCGATGCTGAGCCATTGCCAAACCCTGGGAATTGTGCAGCATTGTTGCTAAATGTTCCAGCAATCGAAACTGCCGAAGCACCTACCCACGTGTAACAGTCGTTATTTACATTTTCAGCAACCCAGCGGACATCTGGTGGGAAAATACTTCCGTCAAAATTCTCTGTAAATGGTGCATTTATCCCATTGGAAATGGTAAACGAAATGGAAGATGTATCGTAAACCGTTGCTTGATCGACGGCGCCATTCGGAAGGGTTGAATAAGCCCGAATCGTATGCTGTCCAAGTGTTGTTGTGAATGCCGGTAAAGCAACATTTGCCGTAGATCCAGGAGTCAATGAACCTGACCAAGCGAATGTTGTTGCAGTACCGTTATCAATTTTATACGCAATTGTTGCAGACGTTAAATTCGAAGACCCTCTGTTGCGTAGAGTAACATTCGGAGTAATGCTTCCTGGACAATTGTCTCCTTTCGGGTTAATGATATTTACGACAGATGCATCGTTTGCAATTGGTGGTGTACAGGCATCTGAATTGATCAAAGAAACGCGAAGTGGACTATTTTCAAGGACAGTACGCATTCTCATTTTTTGATCGTTTGTAAAGATGTTCATACAGAGGTCGTCTGTATAATCCATATAATTCTCAATCATGTCAGGTCCCGCGTCAGGTGCTGCAGTGCATGAATTTGTCCCTGCGGGACAGCCAAAGTTCGCCGCAGCCGCTTCGGGGGTATCGTTGCAGAAATCGTCCACCGTGCATCCACCATCGCCCCATATGTGTCGTAGACCTAGCCAGTGACCTATTTCGTGTGTGGCAGTTCGTCCTTCGTTGTAAGCTCCAGTGAATCCCGTTACAGCACTTTTTCCAATTGAGTTGTAGAGAAACACGACACCATCCGTTGCTGCAGCTTGTGTTCCACAGCCCATGCCTCCAAGTGGAGATTGTGGAAATTGTGCATATCCGAGAATGCTTCCAGAGATGTTGCACAACCAAATGTTCATGTATTTCGCAGGATCCCAACCACGAGTGGCAGTAGGGACATTATTGTTGTAGGTATACGGTTTAATTGTCGCATCAATATACGCCGTAGTAAATGGCGGTGCTGTAAATCCTGCGGTTGTGCGGTTGATTCGGTTTACTCCAGGCTCACCAATTGGAAATGCTGATCCGTCGGGACGACGCTGGGAGAGGCAGAATTCAATTTTCGTATCTGCTCCATCTGGATGTGTATTCCACCCGTTTGAACCAAGCATTTTTCGGAAGTCCTCATTCAACACATCAATTTGTGATTGTATAGCAGCAAAGGAAACATTTGATGCCGTACCTACTGCTTCACCATTGTGAATGACATGGACAACAACAGGAATGTAATAAACACCACCGATGATGGCCATACTCTGTTGC
This sequence comes from uncultured Flavobacteriia bacterium, assembly GCA_903873915.1. Lineage (GTDB taxonomy): Bacteria > Bacteroidota > Bacteroidia > Flavobacteriales_D > Crocinitomicaceae > M0103. Next base: position 3,871 of record CAIQQH010000023.1, read on the forward strand.
TGGATTACGGAATTTTGCATCCAACTTTCGAACTGTTGTCTAGACTCCAATTCGGGATGATCTTGCAACAATTGTTGGTGCATTTCATCCGTGTAGCAACGGATGGTGCTTTGAGAAAAGTTAAAAAAAGAAACAGCACTCAACAATGCTGCTAACATTCCTTTTTGGAGAGATAAAAGGTTCATATTCGATATACGTTTAGCAGTGCCAAGACGAGATAAACACGTATTTAGTTGGGTTTAAAAAACACTTTTTCTATGCAGAATCTTTAATCTTTTTAATTCTAATGTTTTAGCGAATTGATTCGGATAGCATTTTAAAAAATTAACCACCTTAATCGGCAAGGTTTAATAACATTAAAATAAAAAAGGTCAAAACTACTCGTGCAGTGTTGACCTCTTTTAAATCGTTTCCTTAGAAATTAAAACCACTCAGGGTGTGCCTCCAATGGTTTGCTTGCGCCATGTTCTTCGGCCCATTTATTGAATTCTGACAAGGTCATGTCATTGTGTTCATCCAATGAACGGTACAAACGGCCATTTTTCTCGTATTTAATTTCCACTTGTGTACCAAAAGTGTCTTTGTAGCGCGCTTCAAAAGTCTTAACCTTCATATTGCCTGTCGTCGCCATTTCTGACGCATCTTTCTTCGCACGAACTGTTGAATGGTTTACGCTCCAATCCCCTTGGAATTTCCCGTCTGGACCAGCAAAAGACAAATAGATGTGGTTAAATTTTCCGCACCATTCCTTGTTGATCGATGCTAGTTTTTTGTGACCTGTAAATGTAATATCAGCCATTTCATTTATTGTTTTATTTACCTACTCTCATTCGCTTTTCGGTATCCGCGTTTTTATTTCACATTTAGTCCCATTCACCCTCTTTACAGCCTTCATTTTTCTTTTCGCCATTCAAGGTTGATAGGGATTTTTTATCGTCAGCACCTGTTGTATAGTAACGTTTTCCATCTTTCGAAGTGTAGCATATTTGAACATACAAGCCGAAAATAGTTTCAAACTCTCGTTCAATATTTCCAACTAATCGACTACCCGTAAAGCTGATTTCACCGTCTCCCTTTTTTGTGCGAACGGCAGCCAATGATTTTGTTTTATCAACGCCTGTGATCATTCCTCCATTAGCCACCAATGCTTTTGCTTCAGGTGGGCAGATCTTCAATCTCAAATAGGGAAAATGAGCATTGAATTCTTTCATGATGGTCGCTACCTTTTTGGTGCCTGTTGTTGTTATTTCTCTTGCCATTTTGATTGATTATTTTTTAGTTAAAAAATATCCTGCTCCAGCAGCTACAAGTAAACCTATAAGTGCATAGAGCCACCACATATTTTTCTTCGTTGACGCCTTATCAATAGCTTGCTTGAGCGCCGGGTTAATTACTTCCAGGTTATAATCGCCTTTGTTAAAGGCTTCTTTTCTTTCCACTTGGACAACACGAACACCGTATTGCAAGACATGATCTATCAGATTCTGAATGTCACTCTCCCCAGTTTCTGTGTCTTTACTCTCCCATGCTTTCGCAACAAGGACTTCAACCCCATCTGCCGTTGTGAAGATTTCATTCGGTTCTGTAAAATGAGAGGCATGAATATCCAAATCCTGCGCTTGACATTCCTGGCGTATTGAACTAGGCTGTATCACCCCGTAATTGCGGGTTGTATAAGGTTTGAAAAGACTTTTGTAATTCTTTGGTGCGGATGGATTAATGGTATCCGGAAGCATTTGCTTCATTTCCTCGAATGTTGCCTTAGGATATAAGGTAAAGAGAGCATCTACTATCCCTAGTGCGGTGCGGTTCATTGCTTTACCCGTAACCTCGATTACACCTTTTTTTAGAGACGCTCGATCTGAGCTCGATAATCTTTCAACGACTTGTATAGACATAACTCTCTGGCTGAAATTTTAAACAGACCAATTATAGAAATTATAATCTACACGAAATGCACGAAATCCAAGTCAAGTTAGGTCAAGTTAATGGCGGTCAATTTCTTAGAAGTTGAACTCGCTTTGTTGACCTACCAAAGTCACTTATAACTTCTATGAAATAAATGCCATCCTTTTCATTTATTTCCATTTTCGTAGTCACATCATTGATGTATTTTGATTGAACTAATTGTCCCGTACAACTATACACATTCACCTGCATGCCGCTATCCCATTTTTCAAAATCAATCGTAATGGTTCCAGATGTTGGGTTTGGATGTATGGAAAAGTGTGAGTCAAGTTCATCAAGTTCTAATGCCGCAGTATCACAAATTGGATTTGTGCTTACCAAATCGGCAAAAAACTGAGCCATATTCCCTTCACGTAGGATCGTATTGTCGTATGCATGACAAGGGTTAGAAGCTTGGTCCGTGCAACTTGCCTGACCAAAAACAAAACTATATGGAAAAGTGGTGGTGGTAAATTCGTTGTGAATGGTATATCCCAAGTTTTGGTTGGTATTCCAATCTGAAATGGTTCGACTTCCGTAGGATTTTGGCGTATTTGCGATGCCAAAGCAGCCGTAGCCGTTGGTCATGCACCAAGTTAAGCCCCAGAAAATTTTCGCGCTATCAATGGAAACCACAATATCGCAAGGCTGATGGTAGGAAAAAATACTTGGTTTTGTTGTACCAGGAGCTTGTTGTGCCATAAGATTGCTGAACATTCCTCCGAAAATATTTCCGACTCCTTTGATGGTGTAAGGCACCGTTGATGGCTCAATTGTTCCAGCAATCCCACCAAGATCAGGTCTAGTAATACCTTGTGCATTTAGGTTAGCACCAACATTGTAGACACAATTCGCTGTGTTGGCATTGGGGACAGGAGTATTTGACAAGGCAAAGGTTTGGATCGGACGTTCACTATTGACATCCAATAAGGCAGCGCCTAATGAAATAAATGACCCCGCACTTTCACCTGTCAGGAAAACATTGGATGGATCAATGCGATAAGTGTCAGCGCGATTTAACAAGTAACGAAGGGCGCCCTTGGCGTCTTGCACCCCACGATAATACGCGCGATACCATTCTGAACTATCCGTGGCAAAAATGCAGCTGTAGTTTGGGTAATTGCAATTCCAAAGTTGTTCATCGGCAACAAATCCAAGTCGATAATTGATGCTGGCAGCTACATATCCACGTTTCGCAAATTGGCGACACGTATATTGGATACTCGATTCCGCTTTATCCCCAGCAATAAATGCCCCTCCGTGAATCACAAGAATCAACGGCCGCTTTGATAGGTGACTAGGATCATCACAATTCGGTAGATACAAATCCAATTTTAAGGAATCCAATTGGCCATCAAATCCAATGTCACTTCCATAAGTCAAGTTCAATAGACTATCGTAGGTGTATTTTTTATCGATCCATTGCTGCCCAAATAATGTTGAAGATAGAAGTACTACGGAGAGAATTGTAAATAAATAACGCATAGTTATAGTGTTTCCATTCAAAAGTATAAATAGATTCCAATTATGCAAGTTAATTGGACTTTAACCTCATCGAATTACGGAACTATAGCGAATACTTTTAGATTGAATTAAACTCAATTTAGGTTGTTGAATAACAACAAAGGGATTACCTTTGTCGAGTTCACATTTGGACGATGGATTTATCCATTCGGCTCCGTGGCGCAACTGTCCCTTTGGGGATTTCAGTTGCTTCACTCGCCAAAAAAAAGGCTCCGTGGCGCAACTGTCCCTTTGGGGATTTCAGTTGCTTCACTCGCCAAAAAAAGGCTCCGTGGCGCAACTGTCCCTTTGGGGATTTCAGTTGCTTCACTCGCCAAAAAAAGGCTCCGTGGCGCAACTGTATAGCGCACTGGATTTCGGCTCCAGCGGTTGTGGGTTAGAATCCCTCCGGGGTCACAGAAGTAACCCGTTTCACTTTCGTGAAACGGGTTTTTTTTATTTTCGAGGTGTCAGAATCGAAGTTATTTAAAGCAAATAAAGTTAAGGGAACATATTATGCATGTCGTTTCCAAATTGGTTGAGTTTGTTGTATTTTATCTAGTTGATTATCTTAGCGATAACATTTATTCTAATCATTACGCTGAATTATAAATTATGAGGGAAAATTATATACAATTTTACTGTTCTAAAGTGTCCTGTAAAGGCAACTCATTGACAATCTGGTCAAGTGAAAAATGTCCGTTTTGTGCTGGTCAGATGGAACCAAAGTTGGAAGGGCTGAATCCAGAAATACGAAATGCGTTAGAGGAGTTGCCAGTTCAAGTTTCAAGACCACTGTTTGACCTATATTGTTCAGCTTCATATTTTAAACGACTCCATCTCATCTCCGATGTGGTGCTCGGATTTCTTCGATTACAAAGCCAAATACTTGTAGCTTATTATGAACATGTGGGCTTAAGTGAAGGGGAGATTGATCAGCTCATTGAAACTCAGTTTTCCAAGGACACTCACGGTGGGTTGACAGCTCTTTGCACAAAAATTCTAAACCTCCTTTTGGAAAGAAAGGATGAGAAAATTCCTGGCCAAGTGTTCTCCATGTTTGGTTTGAACGTGAAACACGTGCAGCAGCCTAAGATTATTAGAACTTCAGTCAAAAATGAAGTGATTGACTGGAAAGGGAAAAAACAAGTGATTGAGAATACGAATATACCATTGGAATTACTAATCAATTTCAGGAATCGTTATGTAGGTCACGGAACTGTTTATTCAGAGAAAGAGTGTCAGGAGATTTTTGATAATTATGTTAAAGTTTTTGAAACATTTGTAATTCAGGCTAACCTTATATTTAAGGGTATGTCGGTAAATGATTCTTTAGGAAAAGAACTAAATGGGTTTGACGCAATATGTGGCGTAGATTTAGTTGTCAAAATAGGGGAATTAAAGCTGAACTTTGCGCAAACAAAACAGTTAGAAGTGATTGCCCGAAATCCTCAAATTTCTGGTCATTTTAAGTGCATTAACGACTACTGTGAGTTGAATAATAGTGAGTTTTATCTCTCGGTTGGAGGGGATTGTCCAAATTGCAGTGCCGAGCTACAATTGATTACGAAAGAATTAATAGACGCGGATGATACTTTTATCATCCAAACTTATCCCTATTTTTTGTCACATCCTTATAAAAGGGCTCTTGAGGAGCAAGATCCCTTTCGAAGGCTTCACTTATTGAAGGAAACCTTTTTGAACTATCTAAAATACCTTGGTTTGGTCACTGCCTCTGAGTACTTCTCGAGTGACCTTAAGATTGGAGAGGTGAACCGAAATTTCAGGAATTTCCTTTATCGACCTCAAATTGGACATTGGAATGCGTTCATGAGAAATGCTCTCAAATCACTCGAAGAGCATGGCCATCAGTGGTTTGTAAAAGAACTTCCGAACTACTATCAAGAGATTGAAACAACTCCCTATCAGAAGACAGGTAAAACCTTGATCGGAGAACTGATTGAATTCAGGAATCACTACCTTGGTCATTCAACGGTGCCTTCAGTCGAAGAATGTTTGCAGATCTGGAACAATTATGCACCCAAAATGAAGGAGCTTTTGCAAAAGCTTGAGTTTTGTAAGAACTATTCCATTGTTAGTCAGGATAAAACGAAGACATGGCGTCTTATGGGTGACCAACTTTCAATGGTTAACCTTAGGAAAAAGCTCGGGTCGACAGTTGCTATGATTAATACCAAGGGGGAGGAGTTGAGTTTGGTCCCGTTCTTTATTTTACCTGCGGAATACTTTCTGAAAGAGGTCTCAGATAGGGCAAGATTGATGGTCTATGAGCAAAATACAGGAAGCAGGATCGTGTTTTTTAGTCCGGAAAGCGTGCATGGTGAAACTTCGGGAAAAGTATTGGAAGAACTTAATTTGATGGTGAGGGACAAAGAAAAATTGAATCCAGTAAAACTAGAGTCGCTTGATGCTGAATTATTCAGAACGCTGATTAAAGAAAACAATGAGGAATTAATTGATACTCTTATAAGGGAGAGAAAGATGATTGAAGGTGTATATCAGGAAAGACAGGATGCAGAAGTAGCGCTGCGTTCATGGATTGGAGCACGAGCAGGCCTTTTCTTTTTAACTGCAGAAGCAGGAAGCGGAAAAACCAACCTGTTGGCAGAGATGATGCGTCAGTATACTGAAAGAGGCATTGATGCGATTTTCCTTCGTGGGAATAGATTTAATTCAAATGACCTGCAAGAGGAACTTATCAGCCGCCTGAACTTTCAGAAGGGGGTAGAGTTCGATCAATTGGGTTTCATCGAATATACCCAGGAAAATCCTTTGATGATCCTTATTGACGGGGCGAATGAGCATTCTGCCTCTGGGAATTTGTTTGAGAACATTCTGCAGTTCTTGGAAAAGCATAAAGGCGGACACATCAAAGTGGTACTAAGTTGGCGCGTGAATACGAAGAGTGAATTGCCTGTGGCAGATGAGAAATATCAATCCATTGTGTATGCTGAAAAAACCGATGGAATGAGTGAAGATAACCTGATCCAGGGTTCTTGTTACTGGTTAAAGCCTTTGAATAAGAAAGAGGTAGAGAGTGCGTGGGAACTATACACCGGAAATCAGAATAAAAAAGATAAGATTGGACGAAAACCCAATTTTACATACGAGCAACTCACGTATCATGATCGCTCACTAAGTGATCAATTAGATAACCCACTTTTAATGCGTCTGTTCCTGGAAATGTTCCATGGGAAAGGACTTCCGAAAAGTCGGGGAGGCTTTATCAGTATCTGGACCTTGTACCATCAAAAACTGATCTCTCAGTAAAATGACCGCTAACCACCTCCTTCTATGCCGTTTAGCGGAACTCATGCTCATAGAGCAGTCGCATCAGCTACTACTGGATCATTTGTTCGATGATGAGCAGATTGGAGAGTATGTGAAAAGCATTCAGATTGACTCGCCTTACCAGCAGATGTTACTGGAGGGGGTGCTCACGGAAAACGTCAAAGAGAATAAGCTGTTCGTCACCTTCACCGTTGAAGGATATTTCCATTTCGTGTTGGGAGCGGTAATCTTCAATCAGGCCATGGGTAAGGGCCCTGAATTTCTGAAAGACATCATTGAAAACAACAAGCTCAATGGTGCACAGGAGGGAGTGGAGCAGTGCCTGATCCGGGATGTAGAACAGTATGATCTGTCCCGGTTGATGTGGTTGATCGATGAGGGAGAGGCTTCTTTGGAGGTCTGCAGTGTGCCATTGGCTAATGCTTTTTCAATTATTCAAGGAAACCCTAGAACTGAGGAGGAAAAAGAAATAGCTTTAATAAAGCAAGTAGAAAGAGTAATGAGCACATTGTTCTCAAATAAATCAATAAATGATCTAGTATTAATCAACAGATCTCATAAAAGGCTATTATACCTGGGCAAAAAAAAAATATGTCACATAATTAAAGAACGTATTGTCACAATTTGTCCCGACTTTTCTTTATCAGACCTAAAAACAGGCATTTTACACAACCTTCCTCCTAAGTGGATAGGAATTTCAGCTATTGATCCTCAATCTCTATTAAGCGATAATCCCACAATAGAAAATCAAATTAAAATCGAATCCTATTTAGCAGAAAACATCAATTGTTTAAAATATGATTGGCAAAACGAACTATTCAATTATTTAAACAACTCAATAAATCAACGAATTAAAACCGATGAAAAAAACGAGTATGTTATACGAACCATTATTAACGCTTCTAGAATACTTAAAACTCAAGAATATTTTGAAAAAGCAGTCAGGTATTTAACCTATCCATTAAAGAATTTCAATCTTTCAGATGATTTAAAAAGTCAATTAAATTACCA
>CAIQQH010000024.1 GCA_903873915.1 uncultured Flavobacteriia bacterium
AGCTTTAAAATCAGATCCTGCTTATGCGATTTATTTCAAATCCGTAGAAACTGCATTGGAAATTTTTAGAGAAGAAAACATTGCTTTGGAAGCTGAGTTGAATGAAAAATCACAATTGTTCGGATCTATCTCCGCTGCACAATCCATCGAATACGATGGCGCACAAATCACCATGCAAAAGGCAACAGCATTGTTAAAGGAAACAGATGAGTCACTTCGGAAATCTGTTTTTGAGAAAATGGCTCTTCGACGAAAAGAAGACATACAAAAATTACATGATTTATTCGGTGAATTGATTGAAAAACGTCATGAATTGAGCGTAAACGCAGGATTTAAAAACTTCCGCGACTACAAATTCAAGGCGCTCAACCGCTTTGATTACACCAAAGAAGATTGTTTCAATTTCCACCAATCCGTAAAAACACTTATCGTTCCCATTGTGCGTGAAATTCAATCCGAAAGACTCTCAAAACTTGGAAAATCAGCCTTTAAGCCATGGGATACAGAGGTAGACCCTGAAGGAAAAGCGCCTTTAAAGCCCTTCCAAAATGGAGATGAGATGCTTGCGGGCACGGTAAAGATGTTTCACCAGATCGACAGCTATTTCGGTGAATGTTTGGAGAAAATGAATGAAATGGGGCACCTCGACTTGGATTCCAAGACAGGAAAAGCACCTGGAGGGTACAACTATCCGCTCTACGAAATTGGCGTTCCGTTTATTTTTATGAATGCCGTTGGTGCACAACGCGATTTGGTGACGATGGTGCATGAAGGTGGACATGCCGTACATTCATTCTTGAGCAGAGATTTGACCTTGACAGGATTTAAAAATGTTCCTTCCGAGGTTGCTGAATTGGCGTCCATGTCTATGGAGTTGCTGACAATGCATTTGTGGTCAGAATTTTACGCGTCGGAAGAAAATTTAAATCGCGCTAAAAAAGAACAATTAGAGACGGTATTAAAAATACTTCCATGGATAGCTCAGATTGATGAATTTCAGCATTGGGTGTACGAGAATCCAACACATAGCATTTCAGATCGCGACACACATTGGTTGAAATTGTGCACAGATTATGGCACAGGACTTACCGATTGGACAGGCTATGAAGATCAGTTGGCCACCTCTTGGCAGCGACAAATGCACTTGTTTGAAGTACCATTTTACTACATCGAATACGGCATTGCGCAACTTGGCGCTCTTGGTGTTTGGAAAAACAGTTTAAGTGATTTCAAAAAAACAATTGAACAGTATAAAGATGCTTTGAGATTTGGTTATACGCGATCAATTCCAGAAATCTATGCGACTGCAGGAATCAAATTTGACTTTACTTCCGATTACCTGAAAGAATTGGCTCAATTTGTTCGTGAAGAATTGCAAAAACTCAAGCAATAATGTTATTTGTTTTTAAGGAGCGTTGCGAAGTCCTTGGCGAAATAGGTCAAGATGGCATCTGCACCCGCGCGTCGCATACTGAGCAGCATCTCACTGATGGCTAAATCATAGTTGAGCCATCCTTTCTCAGTTGCAGCATACACCATAGCACATTCGCCACTGACATTGTAGGCCGTAATTGGAATGTTAAAGTTCTCTTTCAGCATGTGAATGACGTCCAAATAGCACAGTGCGGGCTTCACCATCAGCATGTCTGCGCCTTCCAGATAGTCGAGTTCTGCCTCGAGCAATGCTTCACGTTTGTTGGCAGGATTCATTTGGTAGGTTTTCTTGTCACCTGATTTAGGCGCTGAATTCAAGGCATCTCTAAAAGGTCCATAAAAAGCACTTGCATATTTCGCTGAGTACGACATGATGGAAACATCTGTATATCCATTGATGTCCAAAGCTTCACGTATGCTCCCTACTCTTCCATCCATCATGTCCGATGGCCCTATGATGTCAACACCAGATTGCGCTTGCGCGACAGCCATCCGATTGAGGATGGGCAGTGTTTCATCGTTTAGAATTTGGCCGTTTTCAACGAGGCCGTCGTGACCATCCGATGAATAGGGATCCAAAGCCACATCGCTCATGAGAACGATTTCCGGAAACGTTTCTTTTAATTTTCTAAACGCATTGAGATAGAAGTTGTCCTCTGCATAGCTGTAGGACGCAACGCGGTCCTTTAAATGCTCCTCTACCGCTGGAAAAATATCGTAGGTAAATATGCCTAGCTTCATGCAGGCTTCAATTTCTGGCAACAATTGGTCAATCGACCAGCGATAATTTTTCGGTAAGGATGAAATCTCCTCCTTCACTCCTTTCCCATCCTTCAAGAAAATCGGATAGATCAGATGTTCGGTGCCAATTTTTGTTTCTTCCACCATGGAACGAATGGCAGCGGATTTACGGTTTCTTCTTGGACGGGTATTCACTGTGGTTAAAAATTAAGAATGAAGAATGAAGAATGAAGGATTAAAAATGGACAAAGGACAAGGGACAAAGGAAAAAAGACAATGGACAATGGACAAAGGACAAAGGACAAAGGACAAAAGACAAGGCACAATCACATCAACATACCGCCGCAGACATGCAGTGTTTGACCGGTGATGTAGGCCGACATGTCAGAAGCCAAGAAAACTGTTGCATCTGCTACATCTTTTGGTGAACCACCGCGTTTCAAAGGAATGGCATTTCTCCACTCTTGAACCACCTTTTGATCCAATACTTCAGTCATTTCTGTTTCAATGAATCCTGGTGCGATGGCGTTGCAACGAATATTTCGCGAACCCAATTCTGCTGCTATTGATTTCGTGAATCCGATCAAGCCCGCTTTCGATGCTGCATAATTGGATTGTCCTGCATTGCCCTTCACGCCAACAACGGAGGACATGTTGATGATTGAACCACTGCGCGCTTTGAGCATTGGCTTTTGCACTGCCTTAGTAAGGTTAAATGCAGACTTTAGGTTCGTATTGATGACTTCATCCCATTGTTCTTCAGTCATGCGCATAAGCAAGGTATCTCTGGTTATTCCGGCATTGTTCACCAACACATCGATTGTTCCAAAATCTGCCAATACTTGATCTACGAGCGCCTGAGCATCGTCAAATTTGGACGCATCACTGCGAAATCCCTTTGCAACTCCTCCGCCTGCAGTCAATTCTGCTTCAAGAGCGCGTGCTTTCTCGTCTGAGGACAAATACGTAAATGCTACTATCGCGCCTTGTTTCACACATTCTTCAGCTATTGCTTTTCCGATACCGCGCGATGCTCCAGTAATTAGTACCACTTTATTTTCTAGTAATCCCATTGTATGCTCAATTTAAGTTTTTGCAAATTTACATATTCCTATTGGTCAACAGCAAATCATCGTCATGAAAGAATTCATCGTACGCTGTTGATCATCAATTGAAAAAATCCCACGTTACTCCAAAACGTAAATTCGGTGCAGCGAATGGATACCCCTTCACCGCTTGAATTTGTGCATCGTTCCAGTAATAGGCAATGTGTTCCATGCGCACGAAAAAGCGGAACACATCTATTTGAAAGCCCATAAAGGCATGTAGATCTGTGAAACCAGGCATTGTTCCAGACGACGAAAATAAATCTAAGCTGTTGACATAAGGCACGAAAGTCAAACGGTCAGCCGCAGAAACCCATTGCGCATCCACTCCGAAATATGCTTTTAAACGTTTCGCCTTGAAAAGACCGCCTTTCAGCATCAAACGGGCATTTGCCATGTGCTTTGGCATCAATTGTAAAGTGCCCGAATTTGTACTGAAGGTATATTCTGGCTGAATCGATAGCCCTTTCCACTTGGCATACCCTCCTATTTTCATTTGAGTCATTTGAATGCTCTCCGTCAACTGCACCCATTGCTCATTTTGAAAGAAGAAATTATTTTTAAGCCGAAGCGCATTCGCCGAAATGTACATATTCCATAATGTACTTGGTGACCATGTTAGCTTGGTTTGTGCAAATAACTTTTCCTGTTTCGACCATGGATTTGACCACTTGTAATTGTTGCCGTAGGCTTGACGGATAAAATAATCCGGCAATACATTTTTATAGGTTACATTCGCCTTAAATTCCCATGAATTAAGCGGAATTATAAGCCCTGCTGTTTCGCGAAACTCATTGGAAGCACCAATAAGATTAAATCCAGTAGAGGAAGAGAATGCCACATTGCGAACGTTTAGCTGGTATTGACCTTTTAGGTTGAGTTCAGATGTATCCTTTCGGACGCCAAGATTTTGAATGCTCCAAAAAACATGTTCAGCACTTACATGCAGCTGCTGCGCTTTGTTGGCAAAGAAGAATCCTGCTGAATTTGAAAGTGCCGACCATTGAAACTGGTCACGAGTTGATTGCGAATCAATGTACACACAGTCATAAATTCCTGAAAGTGTGTCTGATTCATAGTATCTTCTATTTCGCACATGCAGACCGTGCGACGAATACACTCCATAACGGGCGATTGAATCTCCTGAAACATTCACGTAATTGTCGAAAGAAACATGCAACACAGATTGTCTGAAAGCGGCATTTTCCTTAATAACTGGCAATAGTTGAGGCGAAAAAAGTCCGACAAGAGAGTCTATGCGCACTCCTCCAGAGCGAAGAGACGAATCGCGCAGCCATGCACCTTTGAGGTGAAACGAATACACCTTAGCGAGTCGACGAAATTGCACTTGTAGATTATCTCTACTGAAGGCGTTGTTTCTGAGGTAAGCATTGGACTTCAGCTTTGTGTAATCAAGATTTAAGAGGTATCTTTTTCCAAATGCTTGTTGATACTCAAACCCGGCATATTGGGTACCTCGATTTCCGAAACTATAAATGAGTCCGATGTGCGGCACTCCAGCCATGCGCATGTCCTTCCAGGCAATGGTCGACGATGAGATTATTCCGTTTGAATGGTTCGCGTAGAATGGAAGTTGATAGATCCCATCAGTGAGCCCCATTCCGCCAGGGAGGGTAAAGAGGATATTTCCGATGCATCGATCTATAGAATCAGAAGATCCATGTGTTTGATATCCCGGTCGAATGGTATCGGGGGAAAAGAGCTTTTGCGCTTGAGCGCTCAAGGCATGAACATTCACTAGAATGACAATCAAAAGGAGTGTTATGCGCCTGTTGTGCTTCATTTGAGTAGTGAATATACAAAAAAAGGGGCAATTAGCCCCTGAGTTCTTCAATCCGAAGATGAATTACAATTTGTTGATCATCAACTGAAGACCTGATTTCAGGTTTGCAGCCTTGTTTTTGTGAATCACATTGCGTTTTGCAAGTTTATCCAACATCGTCACAACACTTGGCAAAAGCTGTTCAGCTTCTTTCTTGTCTGTCAACGTGCGCAATCTGCGAACAGCGTTACGGGTTGATTTATGTTGGTACTTGTTACGTAATCTTTTCGACTCATTCGAACGGATTCTCTTTTGTGCTGACTTATGGTTTGCCATTTTTCTCTTATTAACTCTTTATATAAAAACTGCAGCCCATAGGAGAATCGAACTCCTGTTACCAGGATGAAAACCTGGCGTCCTAACCACTAGACGAATGGGCCAAATACACGTATTTGGCAGCCCATAGGAGAATCGAACTCCTGTTACCAGGATGAAAACCTGGCGTCCTAACCACTAGACGAATGGGCCGTATGTCAAAAATACCCCTGATTTTGGGAGTGCAAATATATACTGAATTTCCAAAACGACAAAGTGGAAATTGCTTTTTTTCAAAAATCAGACGTCTTCTGCCTTCATTTTGAAGCCGAGGCGCTTACCTGTTTGCAATTGCAGGTTGTTGCCGATGAGCATTATTTCGCCGACTGACATTTCCTCAACGATTTCATACGGAGGAACAAACAAGTCAAACTCAAGTGCATAAGCGAAAGACAACTGAATAATCAGCTTCAACACATCCTCGCTAAGTACCGTGTTTTCAACATCTCTAAAGAGATATCCGAGATGCCCTTTTCCTTCAAGCATCAGGTGACGTTCATGATTGATGAAAAGACGACCGATCAGGTATCCAGAATCTTGAATACGGTTTTGGATAAAGGATTCAGCCAAGAAATTATAGATGTAAATTACCCCAAAATATCCATTGTCTGCATTGCTTTGCAAGTAGCGTAAACCCCAAAGCGGATTGTCATCTGGCAATTTAAAGATGTTGTTGTGGAGGTGAAAAACGAGGACATCACTTCCTACAAAAACATGCATTTCATAGTCACCGATTTCTTTGTAACTCAAGCGAAGTCTAGGATCTGTCACATACGACTTCAGCTCATCAATCTCCTTTTTAACGACCACCTTCAATTCCTTGAATACGACCTCTAAATCGTCTGCAACATTTTGTTTCAGCGTAGATTTATGCAACAACAAGTCGAGAATTGTCTGTCTATTTTTCTCAATTTTCTTTTTCATGCTTAGTATGCTTTGGCAAATACAACTCGGCGCTGCGACGGTTTCCCCGTCACCATGCACACTCCATTTTCATCTGGTTCATCAAGCACGAGACAACGAATTGTTGCTTGAGTCTCTTCTTTAACCTTCGCTTCCGTTTCTGCGGTTCCGTCCCAATGCGCAAGGAAGAATCCTCCTTTGTCAATTTCTTGCTTGAACTCATCATAGGAATCAATTTTGCGCGTGTTTGTTGAACGCAATAGCCTGGCCTTATTCAATAAATTTTCCTGAATATCCATTAACAATTGCTCAATCACACCTTCTACACCATCAAAGCTTACAACTTGTTTTGTTTTTTCATCGCGACGTGCGACTTCCACCAACCCATTTTCAAGGTCACGCGGTCCCATCGCCAAGCGCACTGGCACACCTTTCGCTTCATATTCCGCGAATTTCCATCCTGGACGTTTGTTGTCGTCATGATCGTATTTGAAAGAAATTCCCATTGACTTGAGTTTCTTTCCTAGGGCTTCAAATTTCTCTGTTATTGCTGCCAATTCTTCATCCGTACGGTGAATCGGTACGGCAACGACTTGAATCGGTGCCAAAGCCGGCGGCAATACAAGCCCTTCATCATCAGAATGCGTCATGATAAGCGCACCCATCAAACGTGTGGAAACACCCCAAGAGGTTGCCCATACGTATTCCAATTTACCTTCTTTGTCTGCGTATTTTACTTCAAATGCTTTCGCGAAATTTTGTCCTAAAAAATGGGATGTTCCTGCTTGCAAGGCCTTTCCATCTTGCATCATGGCTTCAATACAATAGGTGTCTTCTGCTCCGGCAAAACGCTCTGATGCTGTTTTTCTTCCTTTCAAGACCGGCATGGCCATGTATTGTTCGGCGAAATCCGCATATACATCCAACATCAGTTCAGCTTCCGCAATTGCTTCGGTGCTTGTCGCATGTGCTGTGTGACCTTCCTGCCAGAGGAATTCAGCCGTTCGCAAGAACAAACGCGTACGCATTTCCCAGCGCACCACATTTGCCCATTGGTTGATGAGTATTGGTAAGTCGCGGTAAGATTGAATCCACTTTTTGTATGAATTCCAAATGATCGTTTCAGATGTTGGGCGAATGATCAGTTCCTCCTCCAGTTTTGCGTCTGGATCGACAATGATGCCACTGCCATCCTCTGCATTCTTTAAGCGGTAGTGCGTAACCACGGCACATTCTTTCGCAAATCCTTCCACATGACTTGCTTCCTTGCTCAGGTACGATTTTGGAATTAGCAGCGGAAAGTAAGCATTTGAGTGGCCTGTTTCCTTGAATTTTGCATCCAGGATTTCCCTCATTTTTTCCCAGATTGCATAGCCATACGGTTTGATCACCATACATCCGCGAACGTCCGAATGTTCTGCCAAATCTGCCCTGTAAACCAATTCGTTATACCATTTTGAATAATCTTCTTCGCGCGTCGCAAATTTCTGTGCCATAAGTGGAAAAAAGTGTTTGATTTAATTGTTGCAAATGTAGTTAATATCACCTAATTTTAGGCAAGTAATTTCATACGCCATGAGAACAATTTCGCACATTACTCTAATTTTTTCGCTTGTTTTAGGATTAGCGTCATGTTATTCAGAGAAATTATTGGTTGATGATGATGTGTACATCGTTCAGTCGAACAAATTGCCTGTTGGTGAGTCCCTAAATGACCAAACATCCTACCAAGCATTTAAGCGTCAAAATCAAACAGGTACAGCGAAAGCGGCGTATTATCAGAATAGCCAAAACTACCTGTACAGTTCGAATTGTTGGGGATTTAATTCCATAATTAATCCTTGTGGGTGTGGCTTCTATGCTTGGAACATCTACAATCCATACCGTCCAATGGGAATGGGAATGAATGCTGGCTTTGGAAATCCGTTTTACTCGACCTATTTTGGCATGATGTCCCCCTACTACAATCCTTACAACGGTTATGGTTCTCCGTTTGGATTTGGAAACAATTTTTATGGAAATCCTTATGGGTTTGGCAACCAATATGGCTATGGCTATCCTTATGGTTACGGATATGGAAACAATTACGGTTACGGATACGGCTCGTTAATCAATCAACCTACAACTCCGCAAACAGGTGGTGTGCATTATTCAGGTCCGCGCGGATCCATGTCTGGCTATGTCCCGAACAGTCAACGTAACAACCCGAATGTATTGAAATCTTCCACTGCTGGATTTGCGGGAAATACAGGCACAGCAACAATGAACCGTTCTACCCAACAGGTGGTTCGTCCTGTTGTTCAACCAACAATTGAACGTCCTGCATATACTCCAAGTGTTTCAAGGGGCATACCACAGCAAACAACATCAGGAGGCGCAAGCCCAGTTCGAAATTCTGGTGGTATTATTCCAAGCACACAGGGCAGTGGACAACCTGTGAACAACCAACGAGTGATTCCTCAACAAAACCAACCGCAGCAGCAACAAATCCAGCGCGGAGGAGGTGGCGGAGGAACTACCCCTGCACCATCGCGTGGAACAGGAGGCGGTGGAACAGGAATAAGACGAAATTGATGAAACATTTTTTTAGTGTTCTTTTGCTATTCGGTTCATGTCTAAGCTTTTCACAAAATGAAACGGATTTATACCGCTATTCCCACACTGGCTTTCAAGGAACTGCTCGCTTCGAAGCTATGGGTGGTGCCTTCGGTGCGCTTGGAGCAGATCTCAGTTCATCACAAGTAAATCCAGCAGGCTATGGCCGCTACTCCAATTCAACAGCAGGCTTTTCATTTTATGGCGGTAATTCCTCCAACAAGGCCTTATTTAAAGGTGTTGAAACTCAAGCAAACAATGGACTAGGCGGAATTGCCAATGCAACATTTGTGTTGGTGAGCGATGACTCCGAAAAAGGAAAAGGTATTTTGTATTCTCAATTGGGCGGTGGATACAACCGTGTCGAGAATTTTAGGAACACATTCAGGTACACTGGGCAACAATACGAATCCTTGTTGGATGAATTTGCCGCACAAGCCTATCTTTATTACCCCGAAGAACTCAGCACCTATTTCCCTTTCAGCTCCAATTTGGCCTATGAAACGGGGACAATTCAATACAACCCAGGTTCTACATCGTATACCTCCTTGTTGAATTCTGGCGACATGATTCACGATAGAACTGTCAGCAACATCGGCGGAATCAATGAGTTCTTTTTATCGTATTCCGTGAACTATTTAAACAAGCTTTACTTCGGAGCGAATTGGGGCTTTCGGAAAATTCGTTATCTGGAAGAATACACCCACCAAGAAACATTGACAAATACCAGCGGAACGCCCTTACGCTCGTTTGATTACACCTACAACTTAACGAGTAAAGGACAAGGGTCTAACTTAAAGATTGGTGTCATTTACCTTGTGAGTGAAGCCTTTCGGCTTGGATTAGCCATTCACACTCCCACTTTTTATAAAATGCAAGAAACGTGGTCAGCGAGCATGACTGCCACGTATGCCGATTCTACGTCATCAACAAATCCGTCGCTGATTCCCGAAGGAAACTACCATTACCGCATGCGCAATCCAGGAAAAATCATTGCTTCTGCGGCTTATGTGTTTGGCACGCGCGGCTGTTTGGATGTGGATGTTGAATTGATGGATTACCGTCAGGCGCATTTTAGAACAACCAATGACGCGGGTTATACCCCCTACAACTATATCTACGAAAACAATGTTGCCGATACTGTATTTAAAACGGCAACAAATCTTCATGTTGGAGCTGAATTCATTCCTTTTTCCGGATTTTTTGTTCGCGGAGGATTTGCCATGATTGGACAAGCATTCAAAAATTCTACAGCGTATCCGATGTCAGCCGATTATTATTTTTCAGGCGGAATTGGCATTCGAACCAAAAAATTCTCAGCTGATATCTCCTACAAACAAAGGCTTTGTGAGCGCAATTATTCGGCGTTTTACAATTCCAATGCTTCCATTAATAACCGTTTGGGGATTGCAACGTTGACGGCCAATTTCTTTTTTTAATTGGAATAAAAACGGATATCGTCCTGCGGTTGGGGAACTCATTTAAATTTTCCTTAGGGTAAACCATTAAAATGGTTGATTCATTTCTTCAACTGCTCTCATCATATCCATGGTTGAAACCCTTAAACCTCAGGTTAAAACCCTAAAACCCCAGGTTAAAACTCGGGACTACTTTGAATGATCTCAACATCGCTCTCACTCTCTTCCTCACTCTGCGAACAAAACCTGGGGCTTGATGAATGATCTCAACATCACTCTCACTCCCCAGGTTAAAACCCGGGGCTAGAAAAAAACCATGATGTAGCCCAGGAGCTCGACAAAACAAGAAAGGCCCCGTTTCCGAGGCCTTTCAACAAACAACAACAAACTAAAAAACCTCACATCACCTGTTAGCGCAGGGTGGACGAATCCATTAACGGAGGATAACCTTTTCCCCGACCGGAAGTAGTTGGTCTGGGGAGGAAAACTCATTGCGTCGCATTAGCGGCTCCAACTTTACCGCGTATTTTTGAGAAAGCTCTCGTGGAGTGAGTTCACTTTCTGTTTTAATAGATTTACTTGTAGTTCTTCTTTTTTTCGGCTGGAGGTAAACTACGTCGCCTTCTTCCAACACATCTTTTTTTGTTCCGAAATCGTTGTAACGGTACAATTGCCACAAGGCCATATCGAATTCGCGAGAAAGTCGGTAGTAGGTATCCCCTTTTTTGGCAATGATGTATTTCACTTTATTGGATGAATAAATGGTCAAATGTGACACTTCAGATTCCGCGCTATTTTCAACGACTAAACCATTTTCACGAAGCGTGTTTTGATCAAATTCATCCAGTTTTAATTCCTCGATTAAACTGATCAGTGCTTCCGCATACGTTTTACTCGTGGCATATCCCGCCTCTTTCAATCCTTTTGCCCATCCTTTATAATCATCCGACTTGAGTTCAAACAAGTCATTGTACCGTTTATTTACCGTTAAGAATTCACTGTGATCTTTATACGAATCTTCAGCAGAATCATACACGCGAAAGCACTCTCCCTTCTCGTCATCGTCCATGAACATCGTTTTTCCCTCCCAACCGTGGCATTTGATCCCGAAATGATTGTTGCCAACACGCGCCAGCTGAGAATTACCGCTTCCACTTTCCAGGATGCCTTGTGCTAAGGTGATACTTGCTGGAATTTTATACAGCGCCATTTGTTGAGTTGCCGTCGCTTTCCATTGCAAAACATATTCTTTTTTGGACAGCAACACAAGTGGTGCATCTTGACTTGCACGAACCTGCAAGCTAAGGCACATTCCAACTACTCCAAATGTTGTTATTATTCCGTTCATGGTGGCTCTATTACGCGGCTACCACTCACATGGTTACAAAAAGGTGTTGAAAAGTCATTTTTTCATGTTTAAAACCTCTTTAATTTTACATTCAAGTCAATTCGTCCGAATAGTAAAACTCAAACTGACAACATTACCGATAAAGGCTTGAGTTCAAGCATTGGTGTTCAATTTGCGGCACGGACAAGAGATATAAAAAGCACATTATGGATTTCAATAAATTCACGACTAAATCACAGGAAGCCGTCCAAAACGCGCAGCAAATTGCTGAAGGACAGGGGCATCAATCCATCGAAACCGGACATTTTCTGCTTGGAATTTTTGAGGCAGACAAAGAAGTTACACCCTATCTTTTCGGGAAGTTGAATGTAAATCAAGTGGCATTACGAGCGGCATTGGACCGAATTGTTGAATCCTATCCTAAGGTGAGTGGAGGAAATGTCTATTATTCCCAGCAGCTTGGTAGAATCTTCACCTATGCCCTCAATGAAATGAAAAAATTTGGCGATGAGTTTGTCTCCATTGAATTGTTGGTGTATTCCCTACTCGACTCCACAGATTCCATTGGTCAATTATTAAAAGACAACGGAATCAATAAGACAAATTTAAAGCAAGCAATTATGGATTTACGCAAAGGTGAAAAAGTGAACTCTCAGGGACAAGAGAGCACCTACCAATCATTGGAGAAATACGCGAGAAATTTAAACGAGATGGCACAAGCGGGAAAATTAGACCCTGTGATAGGCCGCGATGATGAAATTCGCCGTGTATTACAGATTTTGACGCGCAGAACCAAAAACAATCCCATCCTCATTGGAGAACCAGGTGTAGGAAAAACAGCCATTGCCGAAGGATTGGCGCACCGCATTGTCGATGGAGACGTTCCCGACAACCTGAAAAGCAAAGTCGTTTATTCCTTGGACATGGGTGCCTTGATTGCTGGTGCAAAATACAAAGGAGAATTTGAAGAACGGTTGAAATCCGTTGTTAAAGAAGTCATCAATGCCGAAGGAGAAATCATTCTCTTCATTGATGAAATTCACACACTCGTTGGTGCTGGAGGTGGCGGCGAAGGAGCAATGGATGCTGCAAATATATTGAAACCTGCTTTGGCGCGTGGCGAATTACGGGCTGTTGGGGCTACCACACTCAATGAATACCAGAAGTATTTCGAAAAAGACAAGGCCTTGGTCCGACGCTTTCAAACCGTATTGGTCGATGAACCAAGTACCGAAGACGCCATTTCCATTTTGAGAGGAATCAAAGAAAAGTATGAGAATCACCACAAAGTATTGATCAAAGATGCAGCGATTATTGCTGCCGTAGAATTGTCTCAACGCTACATAACTGAACGACACTTGCCTGACAAAGCGATTGATTTGATTGATGAAGCTGCATCAAAAGTACGCATGGAAATCAATTCGAAACCTGA
>CAIQQH010000025.1 GCA_903873915.1 uncultured Flavobacteriia bacterium
CGATCTATTGGAAATTTCTCATAGAAAAAAGAATGTTGTATGATTTAAAGTGAATCAATCTCAGGATTGAAAGGTGAAAATTGTTTCGTTGTGGTAAAGTTCTCCCTTTCGCAATTCAATACTCGGAAAATTTGGGTGATTGGGCGCATCCGGATATCCTTGTGTTTCAAAGCAAATCCCGCTTCGCTGATGGTATATTTGGTCATCTTTCCCAGGAATATCGGTTTGACCACCAATGTACACATGAAGGATTTCTTGATTTGTTTGTACGGTTAAACTTAGGCCGTTGAGTGTATTGCGCAACGTCGCTTGATGTATTATAGAATCTTTTCTAAGAATAAAACTGCTGTCAATGGCTTCGGGACAGTTCTTCGGAAATCTAAAGTCGAGTGGATGATTTGTTAATGAAACACTTTTCCCCGTTGGAATAAGCCCCGCGTCAACATCCAAAATATGATCGGCATCTATCTCCAAGACATGTTCATCGAGCATGTGCGAATGTCCATTCAGATTGAAGTAGGTATGTTGTGTTAAATTGAGCACTGTATCTTCGGTGCTTGTGGCATTCATAAAGATGGAAATGCGCTTGTCCTCGTGCAGGGTATAGCAGACTTCCGCAATGACATCTCCAGGATAGCCACTGTCAATCTCTTTGCTCAGTAATTGCAGGGTGATGGATGGGTTTTTAGCGTCTGAACTTGAAACAAGCGTCCACACGGCAGCACTAAACCCTCCTTTTCCTCCGTGAAGGTGATGATTCCCATGGTTGAGATCCAAGGAGTATGTCTTCCCATTTAAGGTAAATTTCCCACGGTGTATTCGTCCTGCCACCCGTCCAATGATGGCGCCGAAATAGGGGGAAGAGCCCTTCGCGAAAGCGGCTTCGTATTCTTGAATCGTATCAAAACCCAAGACGACATCTAGAAGTAGCCCCTCTTTTGTGGGAACTTTGATGGATTGAACAGTCGCCCCGAAATTGGTGATGGTGATTTCCATACCGCTGCTGTTTCGAAGAGTGTACACATCGATGTCTTGGCCATTTTTCAATTGACCAAAGGACCTCTTAGTTAGCTTAGCATTCTTTTGAATTTCACTTCCCAAACGCAAACAATCAGTTATTGGTTTAAAATCAGCGGATTTCGTGGTTGAATTTTACTTCGTCACTAGTAATTAGTAACTCGTAATTAGTAACTAAAACTTACCCATTCCCCTTCGCGTGATCCGCCAAGAACTGTTGCAAGCCTAAATCAGTTAACGGATGGTTTGCAAGGGCTCTAATCGCACTCAAAGGTCCTGTCATAACATCGGAACCAAGTTCAGCACAATTGATAATGTGCATTGGATGACGCACAGAAGCTGCAAGAATTTGAGTGTTAAATGCGTAGTTGTCGTAAATCAAGCGAATTTGAGCAATCAAGTCAAGGCCATTTGTTGACACATCGTCCAAACGACCCAAGAAAGGAGAAATGTATGTCGCACCCGCCTTCGCCGCAAGTAACGCTTGTCCAGATGAAAAAATCAAAGTACAGTTTGTTTTGATGCCTTTCGCACTGAAATATTTGATGGCCTTAATACCTTCAAGAATCATTGGGATTTTCACGACAATATTCTTGTGTAAAGATGCCAAATGTTCTCCTTCGCGCACCATTCCTTCAAAATCGGTAGAAATAACTTCCGCACTAACAGGGCCATCCACGATGTTGCAAATGGCTACATAATGGTCAAGAATGTTTTGCTGTCCTGTGATGCCTTCTTTGGCCATTAAAGATGGATTGGTGGTGACACCATCCAAAATACCAAGGTCATTTGCTTCTTTAATGTGGTTTAGGTTTGCAGTATCAATGAAGAATTTCATAGCTTAATTTTTTTCTTTAAAATTAATCGCCGATACGCCGTAATGAACAATCCACTAAAGCGATTTATACACCTTTTTTGAACAATATCAGCGTTTGTTCGTCAACGATTCAGCGATGCGTGCAAGGCGGACAAACTCGGCACGGTAGTCGTTTTTCTCATCACCCAAGGCATTTTCTGCGGTTTCAATCACATGGTCGTAACTGGCTTGGCCTTTGAATTCTGAGTTGCGCAATAAAAGTCCAAATTCGATCACCGCAGCAACAAATTTCATGTCAGTTGATGTCGCATTGAACGGAGTTTTGCTTGCTTTTACGGGAAGTGTAAACAATTTCGAAACGACGCCAGAAGGAGCTTTGTAGCGCACTTTTACAGTCATCAATTCGTTGCTATGGTTTCCATTCGGATTGGTTGTAGATTGATATTTCAATGAATCAACACCGGGCAATGGTTCTGTTGAACCTGCAGGAATAAGTTCATAGATGGCCGAGACGGAATGTTCAGCCCCGAGATCTCCTGCATCGATCTTGTCGTTGTTGAATTCATCGTCTGCCAAGTCGCGGTTCTCGTAGCCGATAAGTCGGTATCCTTTCACAGCCGACGGATTGAATTCGACTTGAAGCTTCACATCTTTGGCAACGGTAATCAAGGTTCCGCCCATCTCTTCGACGAGGACTTTTTTAGCTTCCAAGATATTGTCGATGTAGTTGTAGTTGCCGTTTCCGCGATCTGCCAATTTTTCCATTTTGGAATCTTGAAGGTTAGCTGTTCCAAAACCCAAGACAGAGAGGAAAATGCCTTGCTCACGTTTCTCTTCAATCAGGCGGATTAAATCTCCTTCACTCGATACACCTACATTGAAGTCTCCATCAGTTGCGAGGATGATGCGGTTATTGCCATTCTCAAGAAATTGAGTTTTTGCGATCATGTAAGCGAGTTCAATTCCTTCGCCACCGGCCGTTGAACCACCTGACGATAAGTCTTCGATGACGGCTTTGATTTTGTCTTTCCTCATTCCACTCGTTGGAGGCAATACCATTCCTGCCGCACCAGCATACACTACAATCGAAACCTTGTCTTCTTCACGCAGTTGGTCGATGAGCAAATACAACCCTTTTTTGAGCAGGGGTAGCTTGTCCTCTGAACTCATTGAACCTGATACATCAATCAAGAATACCAAATTGTTTGGTGCTGCTTTCGAGGCATCAATTTGTTGGGATTGCAAACCAATTTTCACCAATTGATGCGCGGCATTCCATGGACAATCGGTGTATTCGGTATGCACAGTAAACGGGCTGCCATCAGTAGGGACCTGATATTGGTAGGGAAAATAATTCACCATTTCCTCAATGCGCACGGCATCTATTGGAGGCAAGCTGCCATCTTCCAAAAAACGACGCACATTGCTGTATGACGCGCGATCGACATCGATGCTAAAGGTGGATAGGGGATCTGTTGCTACTGCAGTAAATGTGTTTTCAGTGATTTTGGTGTAGGATTCAGGGCTATCGTAATTGGAAGCCTTCATTCGCGTTCTTGAACCTCGAACCTGCATCGATGCTAGTTGAACTCCGGGCATGTGTCGAAGGGCCATCGCGTCCACGCGAATTTCTTCCAATTCTTTCGCTGCTGCTTCAAGTTTCACATCTTGGAAAGTGATTTTCTCTGGTTGAACGGTAACAGAAAATACCGCTGTTTTATATTCAATTCCTTCAAAAAAAAGGGAATAGGTTCCAGGTTGAATGCCCTTAAACACATAAACACCATCATAATCGGAAAAAACACCCGTATTGAATGTACTGTCTGAATTCATCAATTTCACCTTTATAAAGGGGAGAGCCTCGTTGGTTTGAGCGTCTGTGATGGTGCCTTTAATCCAGCCAACGTTTTGACCTAGAACAAGGGTGCTTGACAGCAAGAGCACGAGTGTAAACAGCGTTTTCATATAGTACGTTTGCGATAGGGATGCTGGGTATTGTGGGATTCCATAAATTCAAATGAAATTAAGAATTAAAGATGAAGAATTAAGAATTGAGAATGAAGGGGAGAAGGGGAGAAGTGGTGAATTATGAATTACGAATTACGAGTTATGAGCTTTGGTGGCTCCACCGTGGTGCATACGTGAGGCACTCAAAGCCACGATTTTTGGAGAACTATCAAGTATTTTGTGGCTTGGATTCTGCTAGCACACCTCAGCCCAAGTCTTGAAATCTCAATATCCAAAAGTCTTTTGGTCGTGATCCATGAAGAATGAAGGGATTCATTTTTATTGCCTCGGGTTTCAACCGAGGGTACAGAAATCAGAGTGAGAATGAGAATCAGAGCGGAGGGAAATTGCTTCGAGCTAGAATTTTTAGGGCAAAAAAAGAGGGGTAAGCTACTCACATCGCACCGCTCAACCTCTTACCTTTGCTACGTTCCCGTCCTGGAGGATTTAGAGGGAGCTGGTCGTACAAGACTTACCCCGTAGCAAAGTTAAACAGATTCTTCGGTTTTTCGTAATGTCCTTGATCTTTTCGTTTAAAGTCATAAAAAAAGACGGCCTAAACCGTCTTTTCCTTTGTTGTGAGATTTTTTACAAGTGTAAGAATGACTTCTTCGCCAAAAGCTCATCTTCTGATTCGCGGTAGTCTGGATCATCGACGCAACAGTCAACAGGACAAACCGCCGCGCATTGTGGCTCATCGTGAAAACCAACACACTCGGTACATTTATCGTGGGTGATGTAATACACATCCATGTTTACAGGTTCGAAAGCATTGTCAGCAATCACATCGTTACCATCCAGTGTGGAAATCATTCCCTTCAAAGTTGTCCCGTCAGAATAACGCCATTCTGCACCTCCCTCATAGATAGCATGGTTCGGACATTCCGGCTCACATGCACCGCAGTTGATGCATTCATCTGTTATCATTATTGCCATTGCTCAAATTTTGTTTTGCAAATATAGCAACGCATCAGCAATAGTTTTGTTCAAAAGGAACAAATTTTAAAGGGAATCGAATCCCTTACCTGCTGAATGAAGTACCTTTGCACCATGAACCGCGAAGAATTGATACTTGCTTTTTCCCGTCTTGGTAAGTTGATGGTGACTCTATCTCACACCGACCAATGGCCAGGATACGCATCAGGAGTCACTGAAGAGGAGTGGGCTACCTTGAAGTCGGTGATGAACCGACAGTTTTTTTACAATGGATGGTTCACCAAAGAAAGTGTCGCCCAATCACTTGCAGCATTGGGCAAGCAACTCACGGAAGACCATTTGGTATCTTGGCTTCATGACTACTCTTTCGCTCAAACGCCAAAGAGAATTGCCATCATTATGGCAGGGAATATTCCATTGGTAGGATTTCATGATTTCTTGTGTGTGCTATTGTCAGGAAATACAGCAGTATGCAAGTTGAGTTCGGATGATAAGACCCTTCTGCCCGCATTGGCTGTTCCGCTGATTGCCTTTTTGCCAAGTTTAAAAGATCGAATTGAATTTACTGTTGGACCCGTAAAAAATATAGACGCCGTTATTGCCACGGGAAGTGACAATTCTTCATTGTATTTCGAACAGTATTTCGGGAAATATCCGCACATCTTCCGTAAAAACAGAACGTCTGTGGCTGTGCTTACTGGTGATGAGTCCTTGGAAGAATTGAAAGGTTTGGGGCACGATATTTTTGATCATTACGGTTTGGGATGTCGCAATGTTTCTCAATTGTTGATTCCAAAAGAGTATTCTTTGTCGATTTTTTTTGAAGGAATTTTCTCTTTCTCTGAGGTCGTTTTGAATAAGAAATATGGAAACAACTACGACTACCACAAGGCGATTTTTTTAATGAATCAGGATCAGTTGTTCGACAATAATTTTGTCTTGCTGCGTGAAACTGATGAACTTTTTTCGCCTTTGGCCATGTTGCATTACAAGCGTTTTGATGATCAGTCTGATGTTGCTAGGTATGTAGACAATCACAGCGAATCCATTCAAGTGGTAGTTGGAAAATCATTCACAGCATTCGGATCTGCGCAATGCCCACTATTGAGCGACTACGCAGACGGGGTAGATACCCTCTTGTTTTTAAATCAATTGTAACTATTTCGGCGCTTCACTTGTTTGAAGGGCATGAGAAAACTACTGCCTGCTGTTTTGCTATGTTCTTCTAGTGCATTTGCCCAACAAGAACCCCAATTCACTCAATTTTGGAATGCCCTTTCGTATTTTAATCCGGCTACAGGAGCACGAGATTACGACCATGAGGCCTATGCAGTTGTTCGTGATCAATGGTCCAATTTCTATGGAAATCCTTCGACACAGTTGTTGACTTACACGGCAAAATTGAATGGGATACATTCATCCGTTGGTGGATCCTATATGCATGAAAATATTGGTTTCTCTAACTTTCACAAAGCAAAAGCGACCTATGCCTATCAGTTGCAACTGGGCAGACGAACATCTTTGTCATTTGGAATTGCGGCGGGAATTCAGTACATGAAGAATACGACAGTGTTTTTTCCAGAACCCCTTGTCGATTCAACCTTTTGGGCACCTTCTACACGTTTTACAGCTGATTTTGGTGTGGCATTCCGTTGGAGAAAATTAGATGTAGGCCTAAGTGTGACACAACTTCCTCAAAGCAAATATGCCAATGGTTATCGCGATGCCTTGCATCTTTTTGGTTTTGCTGGATACGATATTATAGTTAGTGGGAACAGTAGATACAAACCAGGTTTTATAGTGCGTCCACAAGTTTTTTTGAAAACAGATTTTAGTTTTTATTCGCTTGATTTTAATCTACTCTTCAAATACAACGATTTGTATGCCGGTGTTACACTTCGTTCTAAGGACTGCGTTGGACTAATGGCGGGTTTGGATATCAAAGGAAAGTTTCGGGTGTCGTATGCTTACGATATGTCATACAGTAAACTGAACAATGGGGTTTTTGGGTCAACCCATGAGATTGGATTGGGTTTTATGTTCAAGAAAAGGGTAAAAAAAATGAAAGTACCGAAGCCGACCGATGCGTTTTGATCTAATTAAATAAACGTCAAAATCAAATTTGACAATTGTTGGATTCTCGGACGGTCTTCAATTTCACGAGCAATTTGCAATCCTTTGATGTAATAATCAATAGCATCTTGATCATTTCCGTTTTTTCCAGCTATATTTCCTAATTCGAGATACATCAACAAAGCGTCCATCGGGCTTTGCACTGGTTGCTGTGGAGCATTCATCATCGTTGTCAATATCATGACACAAAGGAAAGGCAAGAACGTTACCGAGATGTTAAGGGATAGGAAAGAAAAGGTTATGATTTCTTTGTTGCTGTGTTTACAAATGCAGAGCCTACTAGATAGATTGCAACCAATACATCAACGATATTCCATAAGGTTCGACCGAGTGCAATTTTTTCCAAAGGCTGGAACAATAGGATGAGAACGATGAAGAGAATTCCTTCACCTTGTTTTTTGTTCTCAAATGCAGTGTAAGCTAGAATTCCAAAACCCACAGTAGCTGCAACTCGCACAAATTGATAATAGCCATAGGGCATTTCTGCAAGGCAGAGCAAAAGCGCAATAGCGAGTATGATTTTAACGGTATTTGGGAAATTAGTCATCTACTTAAAACACAGATTTAATGGCATACATTGTAAGGTAAATGTCTCCCTCGTCATCGGTCCCCATAAATTTCACCAACATGCGTTGTACATCAAAAATCACGGTATACTCATTTCCAACATCACTGACAACTTCATAAGTGATATAATCTTCCTCAGATTCAGAAGTGGTCACATAATATGTAGAAGTCATATCCGATGTTTTGTGCACAAGCATGTCCTCATTTTCATTCATCACAAACAAGGAGTTGTCGAATACAGCATCTGAGCAAATGTCAAATTGTTCGGAATCCACATTCCACCAACATGTTTCTCTGCTCTTGCAAGAAATGCTTGTTTGTGCTGCACTGATAAAAGAAAAAAAGCTTAGAATGGCAATGAACAAAAGCTGTTTCATAATGGCTGAGTTTTTTTGAAGTGAGAATATTGAGCAAATAAAGTAATTTACTTTGAGAAATCAGTTGGTGTAAAAAAAAATCCCGCCTTGTGAGCGGGATTCTTCATTTCTGTGTGTTTCGTTTATCTCACGATATCCATTTCGTCTACAATGTGTTTTGCGTTTGAGTATTTCTCAATTAACCACAAGACATAACGAATGTCAACATTGATGGTGCGTTGTAACTTTGGATCAAAGATCACATCTCCAGCCATTGCTTCGATGTTTCCATCAAAGGCCAAACCGATCAACTCTCCTTTGCCATTCAAGACGGGTGAACCTGAGTTACCACCTGTAATGTCGTTATCTGTCAAGAAACAAACTGGCATGTATCCATTTTTGTCCGCATACTGACCGTAGTCTTTGCTCTTGTGCAATTCCAACATGCGTGCTGGCAAATCAAACTCAGCATCACCTGCTTTGTATTTCTTCACCAAACCATCCATGGTTGTATAGAAGTTTACTTTCGCATCGTTGCGGCCGTCTTTTGGCAAAGCCTGAACATTTCCGTAAGTCAAACGCAAGGTTGAGTTTGCATCAGGATATTGAATTGGCGCCAATTTAGACTCGCGCAATCCTTGCACCATCAAACGGAAAGAAGCTTGGAAATCATTTTGCGCTTTCGCAATCTCGTCTGATTTTGAATTCAAATGTGTAAGTAGGTCATTCGACAACACATACATTGGGTCATTGGTGATCATTCCTTCTGATGGAAGATCCAAGAACGCCAACAAAGCATCCTGAGAAGTGAACAAACTCAAGCTGAACAAGGAGTTCACATAGGTGTCGTAGTTACCGCCGATTTTCGTTACTGCAGGTGCAATGTTGTATCCTGTAGATTTTGTCGCATACAATTTCAACTGTGCTTTCAAGATGTCCATTTCAGCAGGTAAGTACATATCAGCCATGAATCCTTTGATTGCTGCCTCAAGATCTGGACGCATTTTCACGCGCGTTTCAGCATCAGCCGTTGCATACGTCATCAACTGTTTTCCTAGACTACGGGAAATCGTTCCATAGGCAGATGTGCGAAGCAATTGCTGCAAGTAGTTGTCGTGACGCGCTTTTTCATTGGTTAAACTATAGTATGTATTGATGGTCGCCACCACATTCCCATATTTCGCTTTGTTTTCAGCTTTGTTTGCCCATTTGTTGAATTTCGCTTCTTGTTCTGCTTTTTTCTTCGCTGTTCCGAATTTTGTCAAGGCATCAATCATTCCTTGGCGGTTCTTCCAATAGTTTGCTACACCCGCATATTTCGACGCATAAATCAAGTTTACCGCTTCGTCTTTGTCCATGTATTTCTTCATGGCATCCATTCCAGTTTTGGAACCTTCAACCCATGCAGGGTAGGAGAACATCACATTTTGCTCAATTCCTCCAGCTGGCATCCAACGGTTTGTACGTCCGGGATAGCCAAGGATCATCGCGAAATCATTTTCTTTTACACCTCCAATGTTTACAGGCAGGTGATGCTTAGGTTTCAATGGAACATTGCTCGCTGAATATTCAGCAGGTTGTCCATTTGCATCTGCATAAACACGGAACATAGAGAAATCGCCGGTATGACGTGGCCATTCCCAGTTATCCGTATCTCCGCCAAATTTACCAACGCTTTCTGGTGGTGTTCCCACCAAACGCACGTCTTTGTAATCTTGGTAAACGAAGTAGTAGAACTCATTTCCTTGGAAGAAAGATCTCACTGATACTGTGTATTTTCCACCTTCGTTGTTTTCTTTTTCAATCAAGGCAATTTCTTGATTGATGGCTTTCTCACGCTCCGCTTCCGTCATTGAGCTGTTTACTTTGCTCAAGATGCGTAAAGACACATCATCCATGCGTACGAAGAAACGTACATACAAGCTCGCTGGCTTCAACTCGTCTTTACGTGTCGCTGCCCAGTACCCGTTTTTCAGGTAGTTTGCTTCAGGAGTTGACAATTCTGCAATTGCATCATAGCCGCAGTGGTGGTTGGTCAATAACAAACCATCTTTCGAAATGACCTCTGCAGTGCAACCTCCGTTGAACTGAACAATCGCATCTTTCAAAGAATGATTGTTGATGGAATAAATTTCCTCAGCAGTAAGCTGAAGTCCCATTTTTTGGATATCGCGGTGGTTCAGACGGTCGATGAACATCAAAAACCACATTCCTTCATCTGCGCGGACAAATGACCCGAGGAGAACGAAGAAACAGATCAGTGTAATCTTAAATTGCTTCATAATTTTTTAATATAAAATGTGTGCGCTAATGTACCAACATTCTAGCGAATATGGTCAAAAGGGGTAGGGGAATTGCTTTTTAACGGAAAATTAGTTCGTCTGCAAAAAGCCACGTGCTATTGCCAGCACCGAGATGCCACTGCGGACATTCCCCATAATTCACAGCGGTGACTCTAATTTTTCGAATCGGTTTTGTGGTGTTTGTTTGTCTGTAGAAATCCTGTGTCATAGGACCGACATACGTGTTGAAACTTGGGATCATTTCTGGTGTCAACACATTTGAGGCAAAGGTCACATTGGTAAAGATCGTCGAAAGCGCTTCGAAATGAACCCCATCGTAGGAGTATTCGATCTTTATTTCAGACGGAAAGAAAATCCATGATTTCATGTCTTGCAAGCAGCTTAAACCAATTTCTTTGAGTAAACGTGGTTCTTTGAATTCCACCTCTGCAATGATGTCCTTGTCAAAGAAACCTTGGTAATCGCCTGTACGGAATTCACTTCCTCCTTGCATGCCATCGATCAAGGTGTTTGGTCCTGCTGCAGCGTACTGATGAGCGTATTCAGTTTTTAACTTCAATTGAATGGATTGGTCACGTTGGGTATAATCGGCACGAACCCATTCACTTCTGTGGTCGTAGTAGGCGCTTGTCGTAAATACACGTTCAACTTTTCTCGCTTCAATGCTTCGGCTAAGGTCAATCGTGAATGGCCCTGTGTAGGTAAAAATGCTGTCTGGCTGATTGGTAAATCGATAATCGATGGAAATGAAGTCGGGTTGAGTTCCATTGAACTCTTGGTCGAACAGCCATTCATTGATGCGATTCCCTAGTGGATGATGTCCAATCGTGATGATATGCTTGTCATCAAATATGCGTTCTTCATTCTCAAAGAAAGGAGGTGCAATGAATCCTGAACTTTCGACATCAGCCGCTTTTAGCGCCGAACCAGGATGGGTACTCACCATTATTCTTGGTGCTTCCCCCATGGTAAAGATCAATTCACCGCCACTCATCAGTGCTTCGTGGGTAATTCCCATGTCCGTAATTTCCTTACCATTCCATGTCACTTTTTGGATGTATTTGTTCTTGCTGCTGTTTTTTAAAGCTTTGATTTTAATTTTTTTACCTGTCTCGAGTTCAATCGTTGCCTCATTCATCATCGGACGGCCAAAATCATAAAATGGATGACCTGGTGTGACTTGATACAAGCCCATAGCACTCATGACAAACCACGCTGACATCTGCCCGCAGTCTTCATTTCCAGAGAGTCCATCGGGCAGTGGTCGGTACATTTCGTGCTGAATTCGATCGATGGTGGCTTGTGTTTTATGGGGTGCATTGGTGTAATTGTAGAGATAAGCCATATGGTGTGAGGGCTCATTTCCATGTGCATATTGTCCAATCAATCCTGTAATGTCGGCTTGTTCACGGCCTGTTAATTTCATTTCAGTGGTGAAAAGTCGATCGAGCCAAACTTCTAGGCTATCTTTCCCTCCCATCAATTCTGACAATACATCAACTGCATGTGGAGCATATAGCGAATACTGCCAGCTATTGGCTTCGGTGTAATTAAAATTTACCTCGCTCGGATCAAAAGGGGAGAACCACATTCCACCTCGTCGAGCACGCATGAACTTGCTCTTTGAATCGAAAAGGTTGATGAAGTTCAAACTGCTCCGCGTGTAGTCGTATTGCGCGACATTGTTACCCAATGCTTTCGCCATCATCGCAATGCAAAAATCATCGTAGGCATATTCCAAGGTCTTAGAAACAGATTCAGGCTCATCTCCAGCGCTGATGAATCCATTGTTTCTAAAATAACTTTTGCCCAGTTCATCGATCTTAGAGGTGAAAATCATGGCATCCAAAGCCTTCTTTCCGTCGTAATCTCTGAGGTTTTTCAGATAAGCATCTGCAATCACAGAAACACTGTGGTAACCAATCATGCATTCAGTTTCATTTCCCGCAAGTTCCCAAACGGGTAAATCTCCTCCTTGGTCAAATTGACGCAGGAAAGTGTGCACAAAGGCATTGGTGCGGTCTTGTTGAGTTAATGTGAATAAAGGATGGGCAGCGCGGTAGGTATCCCACAAGGAGAAAACGCTATACTGGGGATATTTGCTGTTGTCTAGCGAATGAATCTTATTGTCCCGACCGCGGTAGCGTCCATCTATATCGCTAAAAATATTAGGATTGAGGTAAGAATGATAAAGTGCTGTGTAAAAGTTGACCATGAAATCACGGTTTTCACCTTGGATGTCGATTTTTCCCAATTCCTTGTTCCATTTCGTTACGGTTTCAGCGCGCAGTTCATCAAAGTTCCATGCAGGGATTTCTGTTTTCAGATTTTTTCTTGCTCCGGCCTCATCCACGGCTGACATTCCCACTTTAATGAGCAGCTTTTGTATTTTTTCGGGGAAGGTTAAAAGAAGTTTGTGTCGTCCATTTTTGGTAATCTGCTTTGCAGAAATAAAGGGAATGTTGGTTTCGAAGTAAAAATAAAAATGCTGTTCTGTCGCCCATCCGTTCGAAATGCGATGACCAGAAATCGACGTCTTTCCATAAGTCTCTATTGCGGCAGAAATTACCTTGTCGCGGTGATCGAGATCGATGAGCACGTATTTCTTTCCTTTGGAATTATTGAACGTGTAGTCGTGCATGCCGCTGTGTTCGCCAACGGTTAATTTCACGTCGATGTTTCCTTTGTTCAAATGCACTTCGTAGAAGCCTGGCGAAGCATTTTCTTGTTCATGGGAAAAGGAGGAACCGTAGCCATTTTTAGTATCTAAATATCCTGGCTCAAGTTGGGCTTTCCCGTTTTGAGGGACGAACAACAAATCGCAGTAATCGGGCACGCCAGTTCCGCTAAGATGCGTGTGACTGAATCCATAAATGACAGAATCACTGTAATGGTAGCCAGAGCAGCCGTCCCATCCTTCATAGCGCGTGTCTGGGCTCAACTGCATCATTCCGAACGGGGCAGAGGCGCCTGGGTAAGTGTGTCCGTGTCCGCCAGTGCCTATGAAAGGATCAACGAAAAGACTTTTGGAAAGATTTGCATTCACTGGTCCACCACCGATGTATTGTTTTCTAATTTCTTGTGCTTTTTGAAGATGAATTACTTGAGAATTCACATATGCCAAACTGAAGAAGGCGATGCTTGCGACAAGAAACCGAAGATTATGCATGTTTAAGGTGTTTAAAAAGAAGTGCTGCAGAACCGAGTACCGCTGCGTTGCGGTCATGCAAGGCAGAAACCCGAATTTCGACTTTGTTTTTGTAAATAACCAACATGTTCTCTTCCATGGCTCTTTTCACCTTCGTGGCGAAATCCCCACCGTGTTGTGCGATGCCGCCAAAAAGGACGTAGGCCTTTGGACTAGAAAAGCACGTGTAATCTGCCAATGCAGAACCTAGTAACTTTGCGGTATAGTCCACGATTTCATTGGCAAATAAATCACCACGATCGGCATGGTCGAATACATCTTTGGCACTTGGATTTGTGAGTATTGAAAGAGAAGAAATCGCTTTGTTTTCAGAATCCAATTCAGTGATACTTCTTACAACGCCCGTCGAGGAACAATACGTTTCAAGGCACCCGTACCTTTGGCAACCACATAGGCGACCATTTGGAATGACGCGAATGTGACCGTATTCTCCGGCAAAGCCATCATGGCCATAGACCAAGTCACCATTGATCACGATTCCACTTCCAACACCTGTTCCTAGGGTGACCGTTACGAAATCCTTTAGATCTTGGGCATTTCCAAAGAGCATCTCTCCAATGGCTGCAGCATTCGCATCATTTGTAAGCCAAGCAGGAACGCCAAAAGCTGTGCTAAACAATTCTGCCAATGGAATGATTCCTTGCCATGAAAGGTTAGGTGCAAACTCGATAGTGCCGTTGAAGTAGTTTCCATTCGGTGCGCCGATACCTATGCCTTCGAGATCTTTAAGCAAATC
Source organism: uncultured Flavobacteriia bacterium (assembly GCA_903873915.1). GTDB lineage: Bacteria > Bacteroidota > Bacteroidia > Flavobacteriales_D > Crocinitomicaceae > M0103. The sequence continues at coordinate 14,081 of CAIQQH010000025.1, forward strand.
ATGGTGCTTTAAATCTGAATAAATTGCAGCTATTAAGTCATTTGGTGTAGGAAATGATTTCGTAGAAACCGTTCGTTCATAAACCACTTCACCTAAGCGAGTTACAAGCCCGTATTCTGTCCCTGTACCGCCAATATCAACTCCCAATGCTAATTCCTTCGTCATCCTTTTCAATCGTTTTTTCCAGCCCATTCACGGTAAAACTGGTTTAGGAACTGTTCCATGTATGCATGGCGTTCCTCTCCAATGTGAATAGCGGTCGGTGTGTGAAGCCGAGATTTTAAAAGTAGTAATTTTTCGTAAAAATGATTGATGGTATGGCTTTTTGCATTGGCATAGGTTTCAAAATCACTGTATAATTCGTGACCAATTTCGGGTTGATACATGGGTCTATTCTTGCTTCCACCAAAGGCAAATGCACGTGCAATTCCAATCGCACCAATGGAATCGAGGCGATCTGCATCTTGTACAATTTTTCCTTCCAATGTTTCCATTGTGTCTGTAACTTGTGCACCTTTGAACGATACACGGTCAATGATGTCACACACCTTTTGCATGAGCTCATCGGGACAATGGTACTTTCTCAATACGATTTCAGCAACGCGTGCACCATCGTTCAATTTTCCTCCATTCAATTTATGATCGGAAATGTCGTGCAGCAAAGCCGCCAATTCAACAACATCTCGATCTCCACCTTCATGTTCTTGAAGGTAACATGCCATGTTGTAAACGCGCTCGATGTGGTACCAGTCATGGCCGGTAATGTCTGCGGAAAAAACTACTTTGACGTGGTCTTTAACGTGTTGAATTAATTCAGTCATCTTATTTTTTTGAGACCAAGCCCATGATTTTATATTGACCACCTTTCATTGTGGCATACAAGGAATTTCCATCTGAAGCCAAGGCGAAATATTCACCATTGGCAAAAGGAATCCAAGTTACCCCATTGTCGATGGAGTAATCGATTCCATTGGTCCCACAAGAGTAGAAGATGCCCTTGACATGGATGACACAAGAGCGATAACCGCGTGTTTGAATTTCGGCATTCAACCAAAATTCACCTCCATCCGTAGTAAAGAAGCAGGTATTCATCGATAGGTCTGGATTGGCATAATCACCACCAACGATGACTCCGACTTTTCTGGAAATCATGCAGATAGAGAATGCACCTGTACTTTCATTTCCCATGTACGGCAAGGAGTTGATTTCCCACGTTTTTCCTTTGTCAATCGTTTTGAAAAATCTGCTTTTTAATCCGCCAGAAACAAAATAGAAGCTAGAGTCGTTGAGCACCTGGACATTTGTTCCACTCGCCGCAAAACCAGCTTCCTTTTCAAATGCTTCAACTTTACCTTCGCAGGGTTTCCATGTTTTTCCTCCATCCTCGGAATGAAACAGAGAGAAAAATCCATCTTTCGGGTCACCCATCATGAAACCTGTCTGACCTTGAATGTCCATGCCGTCCAAAAAGGTCCCAACCCACAAACTTCCTGGAGCAATGTACCCAAGGAATTTCTGACCATCTGTTCGAGCCAATACACCGTAACTTCCACTTTGCATGCCGATGATTTCTCCATTGGTCAAGGCCAAATCGCGCATCTCCTCAAACTTCTTGTTCCTCAATAGGTTTGTGTGCGTATTGTTTGTTTTGTGGCTGGCATAAAGTGTCCCATTGGAATTTGCAGTATATACCATGCTGTCTGTCACCAAAATACTGCGCGAATAACAACGATCTGTGGTGTACTGAACGGTAGGTGCATTATCATTTCTTCGTGTGTACTTATTCTCCTGGCCATGCAAGAGTGTAGCGCAAAAAAAGAAGAAGTTAAGCGTTGCGATAGCGCTGATTGAATTTTTCATGTTGTTCCTTTTTTAACTGCTTAAGGTCACTCGGCACCTCACGTTTCCAGCGTTTATGCGACCAGATCCATTGCTCAGGATGTTTCTGTATTTCCTTCTCAAGCAGTTTGGTATGTGTCTCCGTGATTTGTCCCCAGTCGCTTGTACGGGCTTGGTCAGAAATAAGTTTTAATTCGACAGTATAAAATCCACGTTTCATTTTGCGTACGACAAAAAACAGCACAGCAAGATCATATTCATTGGCCATTTGTTCGGCACCAAAAAGTACGGCTGTAGGACGGTTCAAGAAATTCATCCAATAACTTTTTCTTGAGTCTCCAGGAGATTGGTCTCCCAAGGTTAATATTGCGATATTTTCTTCTTTACGGGCCTCGATTTCTGCGCGGTAGTTGGCCGAGTGAATCACCTTCATGCCGAAGCGCTCTCGTTGGGAAGTTACTTTTTTATCCCAAAACTTTGACGACATCGGCATTCCAATCCCCATGGCCTTGTGCGGGAAAAGCATCGATTGCGCCGTAATCATCCACTCCCAGTTGTTGAAATGGCCAGATACTAAAAGCACACTTTTATTCTGCATATACAAGGGATCCATCAATTCAGGATTCACCACCGATATTCGCGACAAGAGTTCTTTCTTTGAAATACTTAGGTTCTTTACCCCCTCAATGACGATGTCCGAAAAATGGCGGTAGAATTTTCGCCTCAGCTGTTTAATTTCTCGTTCCGATTTCTCGGGATATGATTTTTTTAAGTTTGATTCGATGACTTTTCTTCGGTAGGGAACGACACTGATCAGGAGCAGGTAGAGCAGATCACTGAATCGGTACAAAATCCAAAGTGGCAAATGCGACAGGGGCCAAACGAAGAGGTAATACGAGATGGCAGCCATGACTTACTTTTTGTATTTATTGCCCCACAAGGTGTGGATCGTTTCATCTATTTCGCGTTCACGAGGACTGCTTCCTGATTGGAAAAAAGAGGTTCCTGAAATTTCCTCGGGCAGAAACTCTTGTTCCGCAAAGTTGCCTGGATGATCATGAGAATACAAGTATCCTTGACCGTAACCCAATTCCTTCATCAACTTGGTCGGCGCATTGCGCAAGGGGAGTGGAACGCCAAGGTTTCCAGATTTCTTGACCTCATCTTGTGCGCGATTGATCGCCATGTAGGCGCCGTTTCCTTTTGGTGAAGAAGCCAAATAAATGGTGCATTGCGCTAGAATAATTCGGGCTTCAGGCCATCCGACCGTTTCAACCGCTTGAAAACAATTGTTTGCCATCAACAAGGCGTTTGTGTTTGCCAAGCCAATGTCCTCGCTTGCTGATATGATCAATCTTCGTGCGATGAATTTGGGATCTTCACCACCTTCGACCATGCGCGCCAACCAGTAAATGGCTGCATTGGGATCGCTTCCACGAATCGACTTAATAAAAGCTGAAATGATATCGTAATGTTGTTCGCCGTCTTTGTCGTACATCGCCAAGGACTGCTGTGCGGTAGAAAGTACCACTGAATCGGTAATCTCAATGGATTGTTGAAGTCCAAAGGTGCCCACGATGATTTCGAAGATGTTTAGCAATTTTCGAGCATCACCACCTGAAATAGCAAGCAATGCGTTCGTTTCTGTGAGTGTGATTTCCTTTGTCTTCAGGTGAACATCTTCGGTTACCGCGCGGTGCAATAAGTGAAGTAAATCTTCCTTTGTATGAGGCTGAAGTGTATATACTTGACATCGAGACAGAAGTGCTGAGATTACCTCAAAAGAAGGATTCTCCGTCGTTGCGCCAATCAGTGTAACCGTGCCTTTCTCCACAGCTCCAAGGAGCGAGTCCTGCTGCGCTTTTGAGAAGCGGTGAATTTCATCGATAAAAAGTAGTGTTCCTTGTTGCTGAAACATGCCTCCTTGTTCAACACGCGTAATGATCTCGCGCAGATCTTTAACACCAGAAGAAATGGCAGACAAGGTATGGATGGGTCGCTTGAGGTGTGTGGCAATCAACTGCGCTAGTGTCGTTTTCCCAACCCCCGGCGGACCCCAAAAAATCATGGAAGGAATCAATCCCGCATCCAGTGCCCGTCGCAACGATCCTCCAGCACTCAGTAAATGCGCTTGTCCGACATACTCATCGAGAGTACGCGGACGCATTCGTTCGGCCAAAGGAGCATTGTGGGTCATGCTTATTTTTTTTCAAAGATACGGCGCGTGAGGTTTTGTTTTGAGTAGGGGAAGGAAGAGTTTTACACGAAGGGGTGAGGACAAGGTGCACTTCTTCGCTCTTTGAGCTTCGAAGGACAATGGACACTTCTTCGCTCTTTGAGCTTCGAAGGACAATGGACACTTCTTCGCTCTTTGAGCTTCGAAGGACAATGGACACTTCTTCGCTCTTTGAGCTTCGAAGGACA
>CAIQQH010000026.1 GCA_903873915.1 uncultured Flavobacteriia bacterium
ATTTAATTTATTACTATGGAACATTTAAAGATTGCCAGCGACAATTACGTTGCGTTCACGTTCTTTATTGGAACGATGGCCATGATGGCCGCTTCTGTTTTCTTCTTTTTTGAATTAAACAACACCTCTAAAAAATGGAGAACATCAGTTCTCGTTTCGGGGTTAATTACTTTCATTGCAGCAGTTCACTACTACTACATGAGAAGTTACAATTTGGAGACAGGCGATTCTCCAACATTCTTCCGTTATGTGGACTGGATCTTGACAGTTCCGTTGATGTGTGTTGAATTCTACATCATCACGAAAAAAGCAGGTGCAAAAATTTCCCTTTTATGGAAATTAATCTTCGCTGCACTCATCATGTTGGTAACAGGTTATTTTGGGGAAACTGTCGACCGCGGAAACAGCGTTCTATGGGGTGTTCTTTCAGGTGCTGCGTATTTCTACATTGCGTACCTTGTATGGTTCGGTGAAGTTGCTAAATTGGCACAAACAGCTGGTCCTCAAGTAGCAAAAGCAACACGTATCTTGGCGTGGTTCGTTCTTGTTGGATGGGCGATTTATCCTCTCGGATACATCTTGGGTACTCCAGGTGGATTGTTCGGTATCAAACTTGTTGATGACGCTGCTGCTGCTGCTCATGCTATGGATATCGTTTACAACATCGCAGATGCTATCAACAAAATTGGATTTGGTTTGGTAATCTACGCTTTGTCTAGAAACGAAGATTAATCGAATTTCCTATTAAGGATTTATAAAACTGGAAAAGGTGGATTTGCTTAGTGCTCTTCCACCTTTTTTTATTTCCATCAAGTAAGAAGGTAAACGGATTTTCTTTTGAAACTTTAAGGTGCAAAACGATACACAGACATATGATCTAATCTTTGTTGGAGGGGGCGCATCTACCTCCTTAATACTTTTTCAACTGAAAAAGAGAAATCTCCTTGATGAATTGAGCGTTCTCATTGTTGATGCAGAATTAAAGACAAGAAGCGATAAAACATTTTGTTTTTGGGCCGAAGAAGAATCTAGAATGGCCAAAGAACTGGACTTTTTAATCAAACACTCCTGGTCAAGCATTGTAGATAGCCATGGTGAAATTAAAGAACTTCGCCCACACAAGTACCACCATATCGATAGCCTAGACTTGTATAATTTCGTTCGTAAAATAGAAGGCGATAGTCATATCGATCGGTTAAATGTTAAAGTAGATACTGTTTCGTGTGATGATCAGGGTCCATACATCCTAGCCAATGAGAAATTCTTTCGGGGAAAAACTATTTTTGATTCACGAACACCAGTTTTTAAAAAAACATCTAAAGTTCAAAAACACCTCTACCAAAGCTTCATAGGATGGGTGATTGAGACAGAAAAAGATCTTCCTGAGAGTGATTCATTCCGTTTAATGGACTTCGATATTGAGCAAAATGGCTTTACTCAATTTATGTATGTGCTTCCATTTTCAAAGAACAAGGCCTTAATTGAGGTCACGCGTTTTGGAAACGAACCTATAGAAACAACAGGTGCAGAAGCGCTGCTTCAAGGGTATGCCAACAAAAATTTTGGGGATTTCAAAATAGTGTCACACGAGGTCGGATGTATTCCGATGAGTAATTTTGAGATTGAACGAAATAATGATTCAGGGATTTTTCCCATTGGCGCAAATGGGGGACAAATTAAACCGAGCACGGGGTATGCGTTTAAAAACATGTATGAACAATCATTAACAATTGCAGATTGTTTGGAAAATGGAGCTTTGCCTCTACAAATTCCGCCGCAAAAAAATAAACCCAAACGCTTTGCTTTTTACGACTCCATCCTATTGACCATACTAGGCTCCAAACCTGAAAAAGGAAAATCAATTTTTCTCGCATTGTTCCAGAAAAATGAAACCAAGATGGTCTTGAAATTTTTGGATGAAAAAACGACCATTTGGGAGGAGGTTTTATTGTTTTCAAGACTTCCGTTAGTGCCCTTTTTAAGCGCTTTGATTCAATTGTTTTTCCATTCAAGGTCTTTTAGACCGACCATGCTTATTGTCATTTGCTCCATATTATTCCTATTAGGAAATCATACTGCAGCACAGGATATTCTCGGCTACGGACTTCTTTTGGTTGGTTTTGTCACGGTAGGGATCCCGCATGGGGCAATCGATCATCTCATAGAAAGTGGCAATTGGGAATTGAAAGGAATTGCAAAATTCTCATTGAACTACATCTCCAAGGCCCTCCTCATGATGTTTTTATGGATCTTGTCTCCACAAGTTGCCTTGCTCTTTTTTCTACTGTTTTCAAGTTGGCATTTTGGACAAACAGACGGGAAAAATTGGCGTTTTTCAAACCTTACTTCTTTCCTTTGGGGAGCCTCCGTATTGATCTTCATTCTTGGAACGCACACAAAAGAAACAGCGGCTATTCTCAGCGCTATTGATAGTCATTTTTTCAAGCTTGCACTTCCATTTTGGTCTTTATTCCCCTGGTTTATTGTTGCACTTTTAACGAAACGCACATCTTTTGTTCTCACGCTTGTTTGGTTGCTTCTATCAAGCCAACTTCCATTGATTTTAGCATTCGGAATTTATTTTGTTGGTCAACACAGCCTGTCCAGTTGGTCTCATTCCTCTGAATACCTTAAACTATCAAACAAATCCATGTGGATGCACTCACTCCCATTTCATATAGGGGCTTGGGCCTTATTGGCAATCACCATGGTGCTTAATACATTTTTCATTCAAACGACGGATGCTGAAGTGTGGGGAATATTCTTCATTTTTATTGCATGTATTAGTTTCCCCCATGTCATTTGGATGCATAAGTTGTATTCAAGAAATTCCAATTGAGTCATTGCATTGCAAATCATTCTGCAACTCTTTTCTAAAATAACTTCGGCGTATTAAACCTTGAAGTCGATTTTTCAATATTTCGTATCTTCGCACCCCTTAGCTCCGTAGTTCAATGGATAGAATAAAAGTTTCCTAAACTTTAGATACAGGTTCGATCCCTGTCGGAGCTACAAAACAGAGTGAGATTTGAAAACTTACTCGAGAGCCTTATATATGGTATTCTAAACTTGTTCTGCTTTTTAGTGTTGTATCAATCCGAATTTAAAAAGTTGCGTATTAAGCTTTTTTTTAGGGATAAATTCAACCCTTCAATTGCCAAGTGAATGATTTGCAAAACCAAAAAATAATAGAAACAAAACCAAAAAATAATTGTCTCAAAGAAAAATTCCCAATCCCAAGGGTGATTCCAAATTATATTAGAACACGTTACTAAGGCCAAGTAAAAAATTAAAGTCCCATAAAATAACAAGTCAGATGTCATTAAAGAAGTTGACAGGACATTGTCGAATAGTTTACTGATTTTCAATTTAAAGGTATTCCCTCCACTTTCTCGAATGAATTCTTGATTGTTTTGAAATATCAAAGAAACAAAAAAAGGCTCATTATTAAGGAGAAACAAATAAGACTTTTCAGCAATGCTCTTGGACAATTTTGGGATATTATTCATTGAAATTAAAAGAAGTGATTTATCTGTTAAAAAGGATGCTTCTGAATATTTAAGAGCATACCCATTTTGTTGAATGGCAGCAGATACTATTTCGCGATCCGATTTCAATGAGATATCTGCATATGTAATCGCTAACCCATCCTGTTTCACTGCTTCTAATACTATTTCGCGATCCGATTTCAATGAGATATCTGAATATGTAATTGCTAACCCATTCTGTTTAACAGCTTCTAATACTATTTCGCGATCCGATTTCAATGAGATATCTGAATATTTAAGAGCATACCCATTCTGTTTAACGGCTTCCATTACCACTTCTCTATCCAATTTCAAAGAATGATCTACAAATTCAAGCGCACTACCACATTGTTTTACCGCAGCTTTAGCTATTACTTTGTCTTTTTTTATGGATTCGGCTGAATATCTAAGAGCAGACCCATCTTGATTAACTGCTGCTAAAACAACGTCTAAATCATTGCCTAACGATGTCTTTACATATTGAAGATTTGAAGGTTTTGATTTTACTGCCTGAAGGACCAACTCTTTGTCATTTAGTACTTTTTGTTCAGCATTACTCAGGTCAACAACAACTTTTGGCTCACTATTTCCTGTTGTTTTCCATACTTTTCCGGTTGTCGGATTTATGAATTCTTCTTTGATTTTTTCTCCTTTTTCATAATACCATCTGCCTATGAGGTTTCCATCCTCATCAAATAATTTAAAATCTCCAGCGCGTCGATTAAAGAATGCCTTACCCTCAAGTTTCAATCTTCCATTGGAATGGTATTCAATAATGTTTCCATTAGCAAATTTTGCAAACAGCCAAAGAAGAAAAAGAACAAGAACAATAACCAATAAAATCTTTAAGAACCACATAACTTCATTTTAATTAGCAAAGATTATAAATATTTCAAACGAATAGACGCACAAAAAGTGTAGAATGTACTTTACATTTAGTTTAACTATACTAAACAACATCGCAATTGTATTCATTTATTGCGCACTAAACCACAGTACTTTAAGTACCATTGGCCACTAAATCTCGCAACTTGCGCAGTTTTCTCAACCTTTTTTTATCCTTAAAATTTAAAAAATCAATCTTTTCCGGTGCATCCATCGCAATTCGAAAACCAACTTTACACGAAGATTCCGCCTCATTATAGATTTCACGAGATCCAGAAATGAGATAATGTGCTTGGTCGGCCCAGCTACCACCTTTCACAATTCTATTTTTGGTTATGTATTCACGAGATTGGTAATTCGTTGCTCTATTGATTACAGCATAGTCATGCTTTAAGTTGTTTATCAAAACGAGAACGCGCATCGTGTCAAAGTGATCAAAATACCTCAAGCTTCCCGTATAATTGTTATAGTAACATGTATTCCTGTTGTACATCTTCGCAGGGACAACTCCGTCAACAAGGCCGCTTGATGTGTCAAGATTGTCATCAATTATTCGCCATTTGTACTTCATTAATACTGCTACACTATCGTAATATGTAGCGTCTATCGCGTTAAATGCAACATATTTTCTCATCATTTCTTCCTCGGAATCTGCGGGGCTAAATGCGTAATACTCCCTGCGCAAAGTCAAAAGCTTTTTATGCTCCTCACTGTCCTGAACAACCAAATGGGTTTTAAGTGTAAAAGGATTGGTAATGTAAAGTTGAAAACTGTCTTTCTGTTGAGAGCTTGAATTAAATACCCCTTTTAATTGATCATATTGGAGGATATCGATTTCACAATTGTCCAAGCTTATTTCGTCTGAGGTCCATTCTGCAACATTGCCAAAAATGTCATAAATTCCTTTGGCATTAGGAGGGTAACTGCCAACTTTAGATGTAATCATTGCTCCATCATCCATCCAACTTTTCAGTCGTATATTGCTATTCAAGACAATTTCACCAAAGTTGGCCTGGTATTTTTCATCATTCTGTATATAACCACGGATGTCTAAATATGGCAAAAAGCCTTCTTCAATCTTTGGTGTGATCGACGCATATTCCCATTCTTCTTCAGTCGGTAATCGGAAGTAACTGTCCTTTGAAAAGTACCTCTTTTGCTTTCGCGAAAGCGCACTGTAATTCTTTTTAAATTGTTGTGTTATCCAATGGCAATATGCTTTAGCCTGAATATATGACACCCCCACTACTGGATAGTTGTCATAAACTTTGGATTTAAAATAACTATCTGAAAAATCCTTAAAACTGTATGGGAACGCCTGAGACCAATGTGCTGTATTTGGAAAAACATCAACAATAGTATATTCTCCTAAATCGTGTTCTGAACTTACAAATTCATAGCAATAGCTTAGTTTATCCTCAGAAATGATATTTTCATTGTAAGCGGTATAATTACCATAAGTTTGATTGAAGATTGGTTTTAGAATCGGATTATTTAAATAGCTGTAATAATCAACGGGGGTATCCCAATTCAATACAAAATATTTACCCGAAGCATCTACATTATATGTTTTGTAATCAACATAATGTCCCCAAAGTGCTTTTCTATCTGGTGCAGAACCCTCAAAAAGATGTTTGCGTGCCACAGAATCTTGAACCCATTTGATAAATTCCCAATACTCTGCATTGGTTACCTCATGGTTCGATAGAAAATAATGAGCAGGAGTTTTCCGCGCTATATCTGAGTGATAGAGATAAGTCGTATCCACTTCATCGTCAATCATTGTATTGAAGTTTTTATTCATGACAAACGTACCACCTTCAATGAAGGTCATGCCATTTAGTTGTCGTTCTTGGGCTTTTAGCTGTAGTGGCCCAAATACAAAACCGAATACGAGATATAAAATGTGGTTTTTCATAAAGTAATTTAACGTGAATGAAAATCATTTCTGAGCATTATTATAGGCCTCAAGTATGTCTTTATCTCGTTGCAATTGTTTGGAAATAAAGTCAAAGGCATTCTTGTTTTCTGCAATCGCAGCAAGTGCAATTTCTTTGTCATTTTTGAAGGTCTCATCTGCAAATTGTAAAGCCTCACCATCTATTTTTACTATTTGCAAAACAAACTCGCGGTTTTTCTTTAATGAATCTGAAGCAAATTCAAAAGGAATATTATCCATTAGATACCTGTATTTAAAACTGGTGGCAAGCAATACAATTTCCTTGTTGTTTTTGAATACGGAATCAACATATTCCAAAACCATTGGATCAATCGCAATAGCAGTCTCTACGAAGGATCGGCTCAATTTTAATCGTTCAGAAGCAAATTTAAATGATGAGTTACATCTTGCAATTGCCGTTGTGACGATGGTAGAATCATCTCTAAGCTTCAACGAGGCAAACTGAAGTGGAATGTCAGAAGAGGAATAACATGCTGAAAAATTTTTAACGGCATTGAAAACAACCTCAAAATCGGCGGATAATTCTTCGGGAGCAAACTCCAACATTGCCCCATTTTTTCGCACTACATCTAAGGTGATTTCTCTGTTTTCCTTTAATTCAGGCGATAGAAATTGATACATGGATGAATTTTTCTTCAAAGCAGCATGCACAACCTCTAAATCAGATTTTGTTTCTCCGAGCGCATATTCAAAAGCTGAAGGTCGATTTGTAATTGCCGCTAGTACCACCTCTCTATCTTTGCGAAGCGATATGGACACATAGCGAAGTGCTAGGCCATTCACTTTCATCAATTTCAAAACTGAATCGCGCTGCGTTTTATACATACTTGGCGCGAATCGCAATGCAGACTCATTCGATGTTAATGCTTGAAAAAGTATTTCACTGTCTTTCTTATACGTGTTGTCTAAATGAGAATATAACTTCCCATTCAACTCGATCAATGCCAAAACAAAGTCCCGGTCTTGTTTTATTTTATTGCTTACATATTTATAAGCATCCGGACTGTCTTTTATGGCTGCAGAAACAATTTCTTTATCCTTTCTAAATTTTATAGGAACATATCTCAGCAAGTTCCCATTGAGACTCAAAGCTTGTAAAACAATATTTCTGTCGCGTGCAAAACTTTTTTTAATCAATACCAAGGCATCCGGACCTGATTTTAGGGCCAATTCTTGTATTTCAAAATTTCTCTTTAGTCCCCAGCTTGCATACTTAATTGCCATGCAATTATCACTTGCCGCTGCCGCTACTATTTCCTTATCGTTCTGAAGTTTATTCGAAGCATACTTTAGAAAATAGCCGTTGTTTTGTATTACTAAAAGAGCTATCCCTTTGTTGTTCCGGATTTTGCGCGACGCATAAGGAAATCCATTTAAACTAAAATAAGGATGGATTGTAGCTTTAACGAAATCTTCGTCATTTCTAAATGTATATGGCGCGTATTTCAGCGAAAAGTAACAGCCTCCATAGATGGCATTCCATACAATTGATGAATCATGACGCAATTTAAACGAACAATACCTCAATGCATCTCCACTTGATGTTACCGCTTTCATTGCCAAACTTTTATTATTTCGAATTTCACGAGATGCATACTTTAAATAATAGCCATTTTTTTCAATCATTCTTGAAATAAACGCACTGTCTTTCACTATTTCTCTTGGAGTATACTTTAAAACATCACTTTTCAAGAAGCTCCTGCTTGCGAGTTCCAAAAGAAAGTCTTTATCATTTCTAATTTCACTGGATGCATATTTGAGCGCATCGCTCATTGAACCAAAGCCAGACTGAACAGCTGCCTTGACTATTTCTTTATCATTTTTCAATGTTGAAGATGCATACTTCAATGCATTACCTCTTCTTTGTACTGCAAAAAGAACAACTTCTCGATCATTTCGCAATTCGTCAGATGCCCGACTGAGATAATACATTGAATTATCCAAGACAGATTCGTTGCCAATTAATGTGAGTAATGAATCTTTGTCATTTAGCTTCTTTTGAGCAAAAAGTGGACTTAAACAAAGCAGCAATGAGATGAGTAGCAAAAAGGTCTTCATGGGAAATAATTTAATGCTTGTAAAACTGCATTATGGGAATTTAATAACACATTTTCTCAATTGGAGTTATCAATGAGTGAATTCCAGCCATCTAAACCTAGCCGTGAGTTTTCTTGATTCGAATTGTACTGTTTCTATTATGAATACAACGATTGTAACGATGGAGTTTTTCATACCTGCATATGCAGAGGAAATTCAACTCAAGAAGTAAAATTCTATTTCGAAAATACTTATGAATAATTTTAATGAATTCGTTATTTAACAGCTCAAAACTATTCTCTCTTCATTTTTCACTCTTCACTCTTAATTTTTAATTTTTAATTCCCCACCCCCTTTAATTTTCGTTCCTTTGTAGCCGCAATTCAAGTCAATGTCGCACAAATCAGGTTTCGTAAATATTGTAGGTAGTCCAAACGTGGGGAAATCAACCCTCATGAATCGGCTCGTAGGTGAAAAATTGTCCATCGTGACATCAAAGGCACAAACTACACGGCACCGTATTCTCGGAATTGTCAACGATGAGAATTATCAAATTGTGTTTTCTGACACTCCCGGGGTGGTCAATGCAGCATACAAACTGCACGAGACAATGATGGAGTATGTAAATTCTTCCTTACAAGATGCTGATGTGCTCTTGTTCATCACTGACACGAAGGAGAACAGCATGAATCACGAAGAAACCTTGGAGAAAATAAAAAAAATCAAGGTGCCCGTGATTTGCTTGATCAACAAGATAGATTTAAGTGATCAAGAGGCCATGGAGGAACGGGTTCAATACTGGCACACTGTATTGCCAAATGCCATGATCCTTCCTGTTTCTGCATTGCATGGATTCAACCTTGAACCTTTGTGGGCTAAAATCTTGGAACTCGTGCCGGAAAGCCCTGCATACTACGATAAAGAAGAGCTATCGGATCGACCAATGCGTTTTTTCATTTCAGAAATTATCCGCGAAAAAATATTTATCCACTGCGACAAGGAAGTGCCTTACAGCTGTCAAGTGGAAATTGAAGAATACAAAGAAGAACCAGAAATTACACGCATTCGCGCGGTGGTCATCGTAGAACGCGATTCTCAGAAAGGCATCCTCATTGGGAAAGGTGGAGAAATGCTGAAGCGAGTAGGTCGCGATGCGCGCAAGGAAATAGAAAAATTCATCGATCAAAAAGTCTTCCTAGAAACATTCATCAAAGTGGACAAGGATTGGAGATCAACGGCAAATAAATTAAAGAAATACGGGTATTAGAAATTAAGAGTGAAGAATTAAAAATTAAAGATGACGATCATTTCCAAGCGCCGGAAAGGTTTGAAGTCTTTTGTCTTTTGTCTTTTGTCTATCATCCTTAATTAAATAAAATGAGCAACATAGTAGCAATAGTAGGTCGCCCGAACGTAGGTAAATCAACCTTGTTCAACCGCCTGACGGAGTCACGCAACGCGATCGTTAAAGAAGTAAGTGGGGTTACACGCGACCGTTTGTACGGTAAAGGAGAGTGGAATGGCGTACAGTTTTCGGTGGTGGATACCGGTGGATACATCAAAGGGTCGGATGACATCTTCGAAAAAGAAATCCGAAAACAAGTGGAAATCGCCATTCAGGAAGCAACCGTGATCCTCTTTATGGTGGATGTTATGGCAGGAATCATTGATCTCGACGAGATGGTAGCCGGACTTCTGAGAAAATCAAAAAAACCCGTCCTCATCGTTGCCAATAAAGTGGACAACACTGAACGCGTTGGTCTCTCTGCAGAATTTTATGCCTTTGGTTTGGGCGATGTGTTTGATGTCTCTGCCACCAACGGAAGTGGAACGGGTGAAATTCTTGACGAAGTCGTGAAGTACTTCGACAAGAGCGATGAAAGTGTGAACGAAAAGGACGATCTACCCCGTATTGCTATAGTCGGGAAACCGAACGTTGGAAAATCATCATTGGTCAATGCGCTTACGGGCGAGGAACGAAACATCGTCACTGAGATCTCAGGAACGACACGCGATGCCATCAACACACGGTTCAAGGCCTTTGGTTTTGACTTCATGTTGATTGACACAGCAGGAATCCGCAAGCAAGCCAAGGTGACAGAAGATATTGAATATTATTCTGTACTTCGCTCCATCCGAACGATTGAAAATGCCGATGTATGCATCTTCATGATTGATGCACAAGAGGGACTTCAAAAGCAAGATTTGCACATCTACTACATCATTGAAAAAAATTCGAAGGGTGTGGTCGTTCTCATCAATAAATGGGATTTGGTCGATAAGGATCAGAATACCATGGCGAAGTACGAGGAAAATATCCGCCAACAATTGGCGCCGTTCAATGACGTGCCGATCATTTTTACCTCTACCTTGACAAAACAACGCATCCACAAGGCCTTGGAAGCAACGATGATGGTGCACGCAAATAGAACGAAGAAAATTCCTACTTCAGTAATGAACGAGGTTATGTTGGACGTCATCCAAGCGACACCGCCACCCGCCGTAAAAGGGAAATACATTCGCATCAAGTATGTGCAACAGCTGCCAACACATTCACCTGCTTTTGCGTTCTTTTGTAACTTGCCACAGTACATCCCAGATTCCTACAAGCGTTTCTTAGAGAACCGTTTGCGCGAGAAGTTTGACTTCTGTGGAGTGCCGATTAAAATTTTCTTTAGAAAAAAATAAACCTTGACGGATGAGACTTGGTGCCATCGATATTGGTAGCAATGCGGTGCGTTTGCACGTCTATGACATTGTCCAAATTGATTCAAAAATCTTATTGAATCGTTTGTTTGCACACCGCTTCCCCATTCGGCTTGGCCAAGATGTTTTCAACTCAGGAAATATTTCCGAAGAGAAAGCGACTGATCTTCAATCGGCAATCAAAACGCTCCACTCCATGGCGGCGGAATGGCAGGTTGAAGCATTGCGTTCAGTCGCTACATCTGCATTTCGCGATGCTACAAATGGAAAAGAGGTCGCTCAGCAAATCACTCAAACCACAGGAATAAACCTTGACATAATTTCGGGAGAGGAAGAAGCTGGCTTGATTCGCGCGGGTATACTTGCACTCACGGTGACCCAAACGAATTCATGCATCATGATTGATGTGGGAGGTGGAAGCACTGAAGTGAGCTCCGTTTTGAAGGGTGTTTATGGTCCAACTTTCTCATTCAATGCTGGAACGGTGCGCATTTTGGCGCAAGGATTCACGGATGCCATTCGGGAAGAAATGGCGCTATGGATTGAAACAAATATTCCCAATGAACTCACCTATACCGTATTTGCTACAGGTGGGAACATACGACGCATACATAAAATCTTAGGGCACAGCGAAGTGGACCCATTAAAATTGTCCGAGTTGCGCGAGTTGCGCAGTGAATTGAACGACATGAACTTGGAGGAACGCATGGCTAGGTTCGATATGAATGCTGATCGTGCCGATGTGATTGTGCCCGCAGTTGATCTATTTTTGGAACTTGTGAAAGGGATCCCTTGCGAAGAGCTTTTTGTTCCAGAAATCACTTTGTCCGACGGAGTAGTCTGTGACCTATTCCTTCGATAAGAATCTTAGTCTAGCGAGAGCTTCACCGGGAGCGTAAAATAAACATCAACAGGTTCCCCCATAAGCCTGCCTGGCTTCCATTTTTCAATGCCTTTCAGCATCCGTATTACCTCGCGATCAATCGTTGGAGACAAGCCACGAAGAATCTTAAAATCTTTTGTCTCGCCAGTTTTAAGAACAGTAAAACGCACAAATACACGTCCTTCAATGCTATTTTCCATGGCATCGGGTGGGTAAATGAGATGTTCATCAATAAAAGTCATCAATGCACTCATCCCGCCAGGATATTCGGGTTGAACATCTACAGCAAAGGGTTCGTATGGGGTAAGTTCTTCCCCTGATGTTGGGCACGGCCCACCGGTTAAAGAAGGACCAATGGGAGGGTCGGGAAAAATGGGTTCAATAAGACCAGGAAACGGATCTGGACACGGACCAGGGCAGGGAAGTATTGCAGGAGGAATGATTTTTTCCTTTGGTGTTTGCTTTGCTTCTGGCAATGATTTTTCTTGCTTGTCTTTCGTTGTTTCGTTGCCGTTGGATTTCGCCAAGTGCTGTTTTGAATTCGACTTTGGTGAATGACCTCCACAAGAGCTTAGGATTATCGTAAATGCAACTAGTGCAAAAGTGGCTTTGCGCAGGCGCTTAGAAAGGGTAAGTAGCGTATTCATTTCTTTTGATTTGCAGCGCATTTGACAAGAATCAAGCCAATAAATACCTAAAAGAACGCGCGAATCTCCATTCCACCAGAGTGTATCATGCGGTTGTTCTCTGATTTACGGCCATTGTATTGAAGATTTAACTGGAGATTTTTCGAGACTGAACGCTGGTAACCTACATTCCACGTGAAATTTACACCGGGCTTCAAGGCCTCGAGCATCTCAAATCCAAGTGCTGAATTTTGATTGCCATTGTAGTTGATGCGCACCATTTTAACTCCTCCCTGTAGACTTCCCTTGTCCTGCTGGTTGTACTTAAATGTTGTGCCTATCTCAATAATTGAGGAACGTTCACCGCCCAAATCTTTCGCGTTTTGCTTGTCGGAAATCCGCCCATCTAAGGTGATGCGAAAAGCTGTCGTCGGCTGATAAATCAAACTCGGCTGTATGAAGTAATAGGCCAAGGAATAGTTTCTGCCTGCGGTGTAATCGGCGCGAGTGTCCTTGGTGCCCAACTGACCTTTCGACTCAATGGAAAAGACCCTCTTTATGTTCCATCGAAATGAAAGTTCGTGGTAACGATTGGCCTTAGAATCAAACCCTGTAGCCAACAAGGACTTGGAAACCAAATCCTGAAACGTATATTCTGCGCTAAAAATGCTAGATGTCCGGTTGAAGAACACGGTGTTGCGTATGTTCGAATTAGAGGCAATCAAACTGGTGTCACTTATTCCTCCAGAAAAAGGATTGAATGCACCTGCCCCATCAAACAAACTTGTTTTTCGGTTTATACGGGCGCGCAACTGATCAGAAAAGCGCATCATCAGTTTCAAGGCGCCTTTTTTCTTTGACCAAATGCGCTCTGGCCTCCAATAAATCGATTGATTGAATTCATTGGAATAGGTCTTTACGTAATTGCTGCTCGGAGTAAATACACGTATGTAACTTGCTTGATCGACATACTGTGCGATTTCAAACTCATTCAAATCTTTGATGCCATCGCTGTTGTAGTCAATCCACGTATAAATGCCCTGACCATCATTCACCTGAATGTAGAGAAATTCACGTTTTTGTTCAAGACCAGAGCCCACCTCGTAAAAGGTATTCCAAGTCAAAGCACCTTTGAACAAGCGCAACTCATAATCTACCCTTCCCAATAAGGTATTTTCGGGGGTTTGTGGCAGCAGCTGGGAATTGATTACCCGAAGTTCGCGGTAACTGGTAATGATGTTGAGGGTTTGATTTTTTAACTCAGTCAAACGTATTTCACCTCCCGCTGTCACTGCTTTCGCTGCATTTCTAAGGGACAAACTATCCGAGCGTTGATCAAAGCGCTCACGGTAAAAAATCTTGTAGGAATTCTTTACGGAGTCGCTGTTTGACAGGTAAAACTGATAATCAAAAAACTGATAACTGGACGGTTCTAACGTTGTTGTCCCTCCAGTAAACTTGTTCAACTCATGGTCATCGCGGTAGCCCAACTTGAACCATCCGATGTCTTGCGACACATCAACCCGATGACGTATAAACTCATTTTTTGTCGTTGCCGATGAAGACAAATAACTCCCATCCCACTTGGCGTGAAATCCTTTTTGGTTCCATTTTCCGTCGGTCGCAGCGCGCAAGCCGAAGAAATCTGAGCCAATTAAATACTGCTGACCTTCAACGTTGATATTCCCATAGGTGCGGTGTTTGATGTTTCCCCCAATGGAAGTTGCAACTTGATTTCCTGTATATCGCTTGTTTCGGGTATTCCAATCACGGTCAAATTCAACGGCACGGTACTGTTCAATTGGACTGAAATTTCGATCGAGGGTTTCAAATTCTGCTTTCGTTTCAAGTTGCCATGACTGCAATGAATCACGACTCAAGGGCAATGTTCCAATGATGCGCGTTCGGTTGGCGCCACTTTGGTCATTTTGCGCATCCTTTGTGGAGAATGTATTAACGTCATTGGAAGAATAGGCAAATTCCGATTCAATCCTCAAGCGGGGATTGATGCGGTACACAAATCCTGAAGTGACCATTTGTTTGCGCTTCGGAGTGATCATGACACGTGAGGGTGCATAGTCACCTTGTGGCACCCCGTTTACAGGAGTCACCCACGCATACACACGGCCCAAGGCATTGAAATTACTGAAAACATAGTTCCCCTTTCCTGCCCCCACAAAGGTGAATGTCGCACGATAAAGGGCTGAGTCTGGCTGGACAGAATACACCAAAACGGAGTCGTATCCCAGTACCGTCACCATTTTGTACAAGACCTGATTGTCGATAAAGCCCACCGAATCGATGCTGTTGGTTCGCGCCAAATCAAGACTGTCGCCTATGGTCGATAACAATAGTTTTTCCTGAGTGCTCAACTCTTGCTGAAGGGTTTGATTTTTAGCATCTTGCTCTGAGTAGGCATTCAACCAAAAGTCAAATTTCTTCGACGCGTAGGTGGTCGACGTTTGCATTAATGAGCGCGCATAGTTTTGATCGGAGTATTGAAATTCGACCACAATGCGAGAATCCTTGGTGATGAGATTCCGCGAGGTGAAAACCAATTCCGAAGAATTGTAATTGATCACATAATCGAATTCCTGACCACGTTCGAGCAGCTTGCCATCAATAAAAACACGTTCAGTTCCAGAAAGCACAATGATAAACGGCTCATTTTCATTTCCCTTCAATCGATAGGGTCCCTGATTTCCTTCTACCCCCTGTATAATTTGTCGGGCAAATTTTCCCTTGGAAAGTGCGCCACTGACTTGAGTACGCCAAACCTTAGCCGTGTCCGTTGTCCAACGGTAATTGACGGTAAGTCCTTGGGCCCTTTTTTTATAGGTCATAAAATAACCCGTTGGTCTATTGAGCCAAAAGTCACCTGCGACAATCTTAAGTCGGTCATTATAAATCTGAATAAACACCTGATCAAATTCTCTCAATTTGTTGGTGTTCCCATCGGGTTGAATGGGAAGATTATCATCCGATACCGACGCGAGTAGCTTCAGATTTGGTGTAATGTCTCCTGAAAGCTCAAGGTTTAAGGTTGAATTCACCCCCAGATCTTGGTTGTTTCCGAACGACACCCCACGCGAGATACTCCCCGACTTGGTGAGCCCAGAACCTCCAAAGACATCCTGCACGTTGACTTCATTTTGGAGCATAAACATTTCGCGATCGCCTTTGTTCTCCGCATAAATCAAGGAGGTGTCGCGACGAAAATAGGTCTTCGACAAATCCATTGGAAGCACACGGTACCTTACCTTGATGGAATCGGAACACCGATCAATCAGATAAAATCGCGATGTGCCATGGTCCAAGTGATAGCTTACAGAGGATAGTTTTTGTTGGCCACAAAACACCTCAAAAGACGCAGGATAAATGGAGAGTGTATCCAAGCGAATGGTATCGTTTGGCGTAAGAATGAACTTTTCACGCAACGATGTAGCTTGTCCCGATGCCAGTTGTGTCACAACAGCAAAGAAAAAAAACACCAGATGACCATTTTTAAAAGACATTCGCACGAATGTACAACGATGAACCAATAAAAATCGTCTACAGATGGAGTTTTTATCAGCAACAAGATGGTGATTTTCCATACATTGCTGTGGCTGTTAAAAAAAGTTAAGCCCCAACGAGACACGGAACGGGGTGCTTACATTCGTCAAAAACTTGTCAATTGAGAAAAATTCGGGTCAATCTTATCATCTTGTCTGTGGTCATTGCCTTATTGGCCTTGCTCATTATACAAGCTTTTCAGACGGCTCAGTTGTACGACAGAAAGTCAAACCAATTCACTCTGAATCTATCCTCTTCACTTGAACGCATTGCCATCCGACATGAAAAAGCAGAGGACATCCGTCGCTACATGCACATTGTCAATCGCGATTTTAGCGGACAATACAAGGACATCCTAAAGGAAGAATTTCAATCCTTATTGAGTACCCAAGAATCGATTTCCATTCGTGACACTTCCATTTTTGAGCGGGGTGAATTGCAACATTATTTGGTGATCAAAGGCAAAGCATACGACTCCATTTCCGGGGTGACAACCGAACAGAGAGTTCTAGCGCGCGACGTACGTCAATTGCGCGATTTGTTTGATAAACAGCGCAAGCAAATACCTACCAACGATTCCTTAAAAATAGCGATTCAGTTGGACCAGCGCGTGCTTCAACAGGTCTTTAAAAAGGCGAAGTTCTTTAATGACATGATGGTGGAAGCATTCCGCAACAATGTCTACGAGGCAGCGTCGAAGCGGGTAGATCCAGCATTTTTGGATTCGGTAATTCGCACCGAAATTGACAACGATGACCTTCCAAAAACCTATAAATTTATGGTGGCGGATGAATTCGGAGAACCCATTAAATTCGCTCATGCACCCGAAACATATAGCACCAAACTCGATACCTTAAAAACCGGAAAAACAGTCCTCTTTCCAAGCAATATTTTGGACGATGACCTTTATTTACATCTTTGGTTTCCCGAGAAAAATGCCTTCCTTTTTACTGAGATGTGGGGGCCGCTGATGATCAGTTTAACCCTGATGATTCTCATCATTGTGGCCCTGATGTTCATGTTTAAGACCATTTTGATGCAGAACAAACTGTCAGAGATGAAAAACGACTTTATTTCCAACATGACGCATGAATTTAAAACGCCTATTTCGACCATTTCTTTGGCCTGTGAAGCCATGGAAGATGGCGATATGGTGGGGGGAAGTGCGGCAGATATGAAGCCTTATATCCGCATGATCAATCAGGAAAACAAACGACTTGGGGTTTTGGTCGAACGGATACTGCAGAGTGCAGTAACCGAAAAAGGCCAACTTAAATTAAACAAAGAATTCATTATTCTTCAGGAGCTAATTCATGATGTGGCTCAAAATGCCGAATTGCGCATCCAAAATAGTGGGGGAAAAATAGAGTTGGACCTGCCATCAGAACTGATTACCATTGATGCGGATAAAATGCATGTAACCAACCTCATTAGCAATTTGGTTGACAATGCAATAAAATACAGTGAAAGCAATCCTCACGTGCACATAAAACTTACTCAGGAAAATAAGAACGTGTTTTTGAGCGTTAAGGACTCCGGAATTGGGATTAAAAAAGAGCATTTAAATAAAATCTTCGAGAAACTTTTCCGTGTTCCAACAGGCAACCTGCACAATGTCAAAGGATTTGGACTCGGCTTAAGTTATGTTAAAGCCATCGCCGATTTACACGGATGGTCCATCAACGTTAAAAGTAAATTTGGAGAAGGATCAGAATTCACCCTTACAATTCAACAAACTCATGACAAAAAAGACAAAAATACTACTTGCCGAAGATGATGAAAATCTTGGGCGTTTGCTGCACACCTTTTTAGTGAATAAAGGATTTGATGCTGTGTTGGCTGAGAACGGAAAGATTGCATTCCGAATTTTTGGCGATGGGGGCATCGATTTCTGCATTTTTGATGTCATGATGCCAGAGATGGATGGCTTTACCTTGGCGAAGGAAATTCGTGAAACAGATAAAAAAGTTCCCATACTTTTTCTTACGGCTAAATCCATGAAAGAGGACAAACTCGAAGGATTCAACATTGGTGCAGATGATTACCTCACCAAGCCCTTTTCCATGGAGGAGCTCTTGGCGCGCATCACAGCAATCTTGCGTAGAACTGAAACGAATACCGATGCTGAAAGTGAACTCTTGAGGATTGGAACAATCCAGTATGAACCAGAATCACGCGTACTTCACTTGAACGACGGAACAAAAAAGCTTACCACAAAGGAGAATGAACTGTTGCATCTTTTGGTAAAAAATGAAAATGAAATCCTCGATCGCAACGCCACGCTGCGCTTGATTTGGGGAGACGACAATTACTTCAACGGACGAAGCATGGATGTGTATATCGCAAAACTTCGCAAGATGCTGAAGGAAGATCCTGCCATCGAAATCATGAATGTACATGGGAAAGGATTTAAGCTGGTCGTGAAATAAGCAAGATCCGTCACCCATCGATGCGTGCTGTTGTCATCAACTTTAACTACCTTTGCACTGTTTTGTCAAGGTGAAGAATCGCATCAAATATATACTACAACGCATGTTGGGTTTCCGAACCTACCTCTATGTGTTCGCGCTAGTAAAAATTCGAACCCTGAAATCCGATGCCAAAGAAAAAGATTTCTTTCACTTCTTGTCCTTACTGAAGGACGGAGACGGGGATGTTCTGGACATTGGAGCCAACATCGGAATTATGACCGTTCATCTATCAAAAAACCTTCCTAACACGACTATTCATTCCATCGAACCTATTCCAGATAACATATCAGTGTTGAAGCGGATCATACGGCATTTTGGCTTAAGCAAAATCAAAGTATACGAAACAGCTGTTGGCGAGGAGGAAGGCAGCGTGAAGATGATTTTGCCTCACCAAGGAGGAACACGCATGCAGGGATTAAGCCATGTCAAGCATGAATCCATCACCGAATGGAACGACGGAGAGGAATACCAGGTGCCACTTACAACACTCGATCAACTCATCAACGGTCAAGCCATCCAAGGCATTAAAATCGATGTCGAGAATTTCGAATATTTTGCACTCAAAGGGGGTGCTCGTGTGATTGAATCCAATCATCCAATCATCTACACCGAACTTTGGGACAACGACAACCGCACACGCTGCATGGACTTGCTTAAATCATTCAATTACTCCCCTTTCGTCGTTGTGAAAGATGAATTAATTCCTTTTCAATCATCAGTGCATGCGAATCAGAATTTCATCTTTCTGCCCAATTAATCTTACATTGTTGCGTTATTTCTGCGCATGAAAAGGAAACTCCTTATTGACCTACTGATCATCCTCTTACTGAATGTCTTGGTAAAACCAATGGCCATATTCGGTATCGACGCGGCAGTGCAAAACCGCTTGGGTTCAGACACCTATGGCCTCTACTTCTCCTTGTTGAATCTATCCTACCTCTTCACTATTGTGATGGATCTTGGAATCAACAATTACACCACGCGAAATGTCGCGCAATATCCTAAAATCGTTCCTTCTTATTTGGGGAAAATCTTTGGATTACGCCTCATCCTCTTTGTCGTTTATACCCTAATCACTCTAGGATTCGGGCTTGCAATAGGTTACCGCGATGGGTCGATCTATATTCTTGGTATTTTAATTTTTAATCAGTTTTTAAATACACTCATCCTTTACGTCCGAAGTCACCTCGGCGGACTGCATCTTTTTCGAACGGATGCCATAATTTCCGTACTGGACAAGTTCCTTTTGATTGTTATTTGTGGCTATTTACTGCTTACCACATCCGATTATTTTTTCAAAATTGAATGGCTCATTTGGTCCCAAACGATTGCTTATGCCATAACGCTTGTCGTCGGACTTTCCCTGCTTATCAAACGAATAGGCTTGCCTAAACTGAAATTTAAATGGGTATTTTCTTATGCAATTATTCGACAAAGCCTACCCTTTGCCTTGCTTGTATTGCTGATGATGATGTATACCCGAACAGACTCCATTATGCTAGAACGAATTCACGAACATGGCGCTTATGAGGCGGGGATCTATGCGAAAGGATTTCGATTGCTCGATACGCTCTACATGTTCGGGATGCTCTTTGCCACGCTGCTTTTACCCGTATTTTCGCGCATGATCAAGGAAAAATCGGCGGAAATAGGTTTCCTGCTCGAAAGTGCACGAGATCTATTGATGGGCGGAGGAATTGTCATTGCCTTCATAGCAGCGCACCTTGCAACACTTTTACTCAGCTGGATATACACTGCTGACATCAACGAGGCGGCTCCCTCATTTATGCTTCTGATGTGGAGCTTCGTCGCGATGACGGTTACCTTGGTTTACGGGACTTTGCTCACTGCCAAGGGAGATTTGCGGTTTTTAAATATCAGTTCAGCCATTGGAATTGTCATCAATATCGGATTAAACTACCTATTCATTCCGAAATATGGCGCGATAGGAGCAGCATCTTCAACCCTCGTGACGCAATCCTTCGTGGCTGTTTGTCAAATAGTACGGGTTCATCAGTCTATTTCTCCCATTCAGCCCCTCCGAACCGTGCTAAAATTTAGTGCACTTGTACTTAGCATGTATCTCATGGATCTAATTCTACCCGAAAAAGGTTGGGTTTTCTTCCTCGAATGTTTTGCCGGATTGACCTTTCTATTTGCTTTCCGACTGATCGATATTCCACGAATACGCCTTGCGTTCAGTGAAAAATTATAACTCATTCTCTTTTCTTTAAAATAAAAGTGCTTGATTTGAGTTAAATGCACGACTTAAAAAAGGAATATACTAACTTCGCCAATCTAAATTGAAAAGCATGAGCGACACGGGCAGTGAACTCGATAAAGAAAGACAAAACCTCTTGGTCTTTATCTGGAAAAAACGCAAGATTTTAATGATCACATCCGGAATCGTGATGGCATGTTCAATCGTCGTTTCCTTGCTCCTCACACCAGTTTTTCGTTCGACAGCTGTCGTTTTCCCCGCGGCAACCAGCACGGTTTCCTTTTCTGAACAACGCAATGCCAAAGCTGCGTCGATGGATTTTGGAGAAGAGGAACAGGCTGAACAACTCGTGCAAATTTTACAATCCTCTCGCATTCGCGACAAAATAGTAGAGGAATTCGACTTGATGAACCATTACAACATTTCGCCAAGTGACCCGAACAAGCATTTCAAATTGGTGGAAAAATACAACGACCACTTCTTGTTTGTCCGCACGCGCTACGGATCAATTCAAATCGATGTTCTTGACCGCGAACCACAGCGCGCCGCAGATATGGCCAATAAAATTGTAGACCTCATCGATACCGTAAAAAATGAAATGGTCAGCGAGCGTACTTTGCCTGCGTATGAAATAAACAAGCGGAAGAAGGAGCAGATGGAACTGGATCGCGAATTAGTATTGGCGAAGTTGGATTCATTGGCTGAGTTAGGTGTCGTTTCTTTAGAGGGGCGCACGAATCTTTTTCA
>CAIQQH010000027.1 GCA_903873915.1 uncultured Flavobacteriia bacterium
TAATGCAACAGACGTAGATGCATAAAAATGTGCATTCAAACCTTCCATCATGCGTTCTAATTTTTCGAGCATTACAGCCAAACTTTCCATATCCAATTCACGCATTTGATCAATGGATTTTGCCATAACGACCTTTTGTTCATCCATTTGCTCAGTACTCATCGGACCACCAAATAGTTTTGGAAAGCCAGAAAGAATGTCCATTCCCGTAGAAATGAAAGTCAAAATACAAAGCACCGTAAGAAACTGTGGTCTTTTCGGCTGAAATGGCGTCCCTTCATCAATGAAGTCCTTGTTGAATTCGTGTTCTTCCATGAACTTATTTTAAATGTTGAATAAACTGAACACTCTTCTGCATCAATGGACGCATGTATTCATCTTGCGAAATATAAGGTACAAATGATCTAAAATCAGCCAATAAATGTTCAATGGAAGCAGACGATTTTAAGGGTCTTCTAAATTCAAATGCTTGAGCAGCGGTGAGCAATTCGATTCCTTGCAGCGACATGCAATTCTCAATTACCTTAAACAACTTCGTTGCTGCATTTGCCCCCATGCTGACATGGTCTTCTTGACCATTTGACGAATCGATTGAATCAATGGATGCTGGCGTGCAATATTGCTTGTTTTGACTTACGATAGATGCCGCAGTGTATTGCACAATCATAAAACCTGAATTCAATCCTGCATTTTCTGCTAAGAATGGTGGAAGATTGCGCGTACCTGAAATCAATTTATATACTCGACGCTCCGAAATCGACCCCAACTCTGCCATCGCGATGGCTAAAAAATCCATGGTTATCGCCAGTGGTTGTCCATGAAAGTTTCCTGCTGAAACGATGTCCTCCTCTTCTGGAAAAATCGTTGGATTGTCGGTTACAGCATTAACTTCGCGCTCAACGATGCTTGAACAATAGTCGATGGCGTCTTTTGAGGCGCCATGCACTTGCGGTATGCATCGAAATGAATAGGGATCTTGAACATGCGCTTTTGCCTGACGAATGATTTCACTCCCTTCAAAAACAGCGCGAAAGGCCTCTGCCGTCTGAATTTGTCCTTGTTGGTTGCGAATGGCATTCACATTCTGTTGAAATGGTTCTGGACGACCATCATAGGCCTCTAAAGAAAAAGCGGCGACCTTCACCCAATTGTTCCACAACTGATCTGCCTTAACTGCCGCGTAAGAAGCGTATGCACTCATGAACTGTGTTCCATTCAACAGAGCCAACCCTTCTTTCGATCGTAATTCTATCGCTTCAACACCAATGGCTTTCAACACATCCGCTGAAGGATGCTTTTTCCCTTGGAACCACACCTCGCCTTCTCCGATTAAGGGAAGGGAAAGATGAGCCAAGGGAGCCAAATCACCGGAGGCACCAAGGCTTCCCTGTTGGTAAACAACGGGGAGAATATTTTGATTAAAAAAAGTAATCAAGCGCTCTACTGTCACCAACTGAACACCAGAATTCCCGTGGGAAAGTCCGAGTATTTTTAGGAGCAACATGCGTTTCACCAGGTGCTGTGGCACCTCATCGCCCATTCCACAGGCATGAGAAATCACCAAATTTCGTTGCAATTGACCCAATGAATCATTGTCTACGTTGGTATTGCACAAGGACCCAAAACCCGTGTTTACTCCATAAACAATTCGGTCACTTTCTCCGATCGTCACATCGAGGTATTCTCGACAGCGGACAATTGCGTCACGTGCATCAGTACCCAACACCAATTCCGTATGCTGATCCAAAATTTCTTCAATTTCTTGAAGAGAAATCCATTGATTATTGAGTGTGTACTCTTGCATAAGACTAATGAATCATGAAATCAATAAGTTCTTGCTCCGTAAGTTGCTTTTGCTCGCCACTGAGCATATTTTTCAGAAGAATGGTGTCCTTATTCAATTCCTCTTCACCAATCATCGCAACGAACTTTGCGTTTCGGTCATTGGCGTATTTAAGTTGTTTTTGCAATTTGGCTTGACTTGGATACACTTCGCAATCAAGGCCTTTTTGACGAAGCAAATGAACGAGCTTGATGCAATACTGCTCTTCTTTCACCCCAAAATTGGTAAACAACAAGGATATCGATTGATCTGTGTCTTCAGGAAATAAATCCAATTCAGTTAACACATCATAGATGCGGTCAGCACCAAATGAAACGCCAACGCCCGACAAGCCCTTCATTCCAAAAAGACCGGTAAGATCATCGTAACGTCCGCCCCCGCAGATACTTCCCATTTTCACTTCGTGCACATTCACTTCGAAAATAGCACCTGTGTAATAGTTCAATCCACGTGCTAGTGTTACGTCAAATTCGACAACACCTTTTTGTAGGCCAAGTGTTTCCACCTGACGGAGAACATAGTCCAATTCTTCCAATCCCTTCATCCCAATTTCGCTTTCTGACAGGAAAGTGCGCATGAGACCGAGTTTATGATCGTTCGACCCAGTAAACCCAAACAATGGGCGAATTCTTTCAATCGCCTGATTGGAAACCCCTTTCGCCGCTAATTCATTCAAAACGCCATCCTGACCGATTTTATCTAGTTTATCAATCGCGACAGTGATATCTATCAATTTATCCGATTCACCGCTCACTTCAGCGATTCCTGTCAAAATCTTGCGGTTATTGAGTCGAATGGTGAATCCTGGTAGTTTTAAATCAGACAATACGGCATCGAATAGGAGGACAAAATCAACTTCGTAGAGCAATGAATCACTTCCTACGACATCCGCATCGCACTGATAAAATTCTTGATAACGGCCATGTTGAGGTCGGTCAGCCCGCCAAACCGGTTGAATTTGATAGCGTTTAAAGGGGAATGAAAGTTCATTTTGATGCTGAACAACAAAGCGAGCAAAGGGAACTGTAAGGTCGTAACGCAGTGCTTTTTCAGACAAAGAAGATGCGAACTTGGGTAAGTTGTCTGCTGCGAGTGCCTCCAAATCAGCCTTACGCACCTTTTCACCAGAATTAAGAATTCGGAAAATCAAACGATCCCCTTCTTCCCCATATTTCCCCATGAGGGTAGATGACAATTCGAAGGAAGGTGTTTCGATAGGCAAGAAACCGTAAGTCTTGAACGAGCGCTTGATCGTATCAAAAATATAAGTTCTTCGGGCTACATCTGCCGGAAGAAAATCACGAGTTCCTTTTGGTATGGAAGGTTTTTGAGACATGTGCACCACTTTGGTGGGCAAAGATAGAGAATAATCAGCAGTTTAAAGGCATTTTTCCTTACTGATACGTATGTTTTTCAGCGCTTTCAGACACTTGTTTTCCCCAGCCAGCGCAGCACGTTGTCGTGCCAAATCACATCCGATTCTCCTTGTGTTAAAATCCCTGACTCAACTGCAAAATCAATCACACGTCCTGGATAGGACCGCGCCACTCCTTCCATTTCTCCTAAAGGATAAGGATCGTCTAGCCCAGCTACTATTTGAGAGGCGCCAGCACGTGTTTTGATCAGTTCCAATGTATGTGAGTCATGCACCAAAGAATCGAAAAACAGATTCGGATGTCCAAGAGCTTCTCTAGGGTTTGTAGCCCCTTCAAACAAATCTGGACGACCATCAAAACCTTGCAGCCTCCTTCCGTAGTTTGCCTGACCGAGCATGCAACCATGCGCAAAGCACGTGCGCACATTTGGAAAACGGTGCAGTATATCCTTCAATGTAAACAAGTGCAAGGTGTCCGCCGTTTGTGCCATCATCCACACCAAGTGAAATCTCCAGTAAATATCCTTCAGTTTGACCATCTTTTCAGCGTCGTACGGATGAATTTCGACGGCCAATTTGTACTTGTTGGCCAATTCAAAGATGGGAAATACACTTTCATCTGCCACAGACAACCATTCTCCCGCTGCATTGAGGTAATGTGTTGGCAAGCAAAGTAACGAGAGATGAAGTTCCTCTACACAACGTTCAATTTCGCGAAGGGCATCGTCCATATAAAGGGGTTGAACAACAAATCCACTGGTAAACTTATCGGGGCGTCGTTGTTGAACACTGGCATTGAAATCATTTTGCCATCGAATAGCATCGTCGGCATCTTGCCGTTCCCACCCGTTGCAATAAATTTGAGATAGGTTGAGCATGACCCCATGATCGATGGAATACCGTTCCATCCATTCTAATTTTTCTGCGAAGAAAAAGCTAGGGTCAGTTATTGGCCGCGCCCAATTGTCTTGGCGCATGAATTTCTTGTCGTTATCGATCCAAAACAATTTCTTTTCACGCATGAAATTCGGAATCTCATAAGGTTCAGGGAGTAAATGTCCGTGTCCGTTGATTCGTTTTTTCATGGTGAATTGAATTGGTATTTTACGAAAATAGTGAATCTACGAATTCGTTTCGGTCGAATAACTGCAGATCATTCATTCCTTCCCCTACACCGATGTATTTCACAGGAATTTTCATTTGATCAGATATCCCGATTACCACACCTCCCTTGGCTGTACCGTCCAATTTAGTGATGGCCAGTGCATTGATATCTGTTGCCAAGGAGAATTGTTTGGCTTGTTCGTAGGCATTTTGTCCTGTGGAGCCATCCAACACAAGTAATACCTCATGTGGTGCATTAGGGATCACCTTGTCCATGACTCGTTTGATTTTCGTCAACTCGTTCATCAGATTGACTTTGTTGTGTAAGCGGCCAGCAGTATCGATGATCACTACATCAGCACCCTGCGCTTTGGCCGATTGCAAGGTATCGAAAGCAACAGAGGCTGGATCAGCACCCATTCCTTGTTGCACGATAGGAACACCAACGCGTTCAGCCCAGATGATAAGTTGATCAACAGCTGCTGCACGAAACGTATCTGAAGCACCGAGTACCACCTTCATTCCTGCCTCCTTGAATTGATGTGCAAGTTTTCCAATGGTGGTTGTTTTTCCGACACCATTTACGCCTACCACCATAATAACATAAGGTTGACCTTCGATTTTCGGAAGTTGAAAATCAATTTTTCCGTTGGAATTATTTTCTTCGAGTAGCCCAGCAATTTCTTCCTTGAGGATTGTGTTCAACTCATCCGTTCCAAGAACCTTGTCCCGAGAAACCCGATTTTGAATGCGATCGATAATTTTAAGGGTTGTTTCTACCCCAACATCTGAGGTGATGAGAATTTCCTCTAGGTTATCGAGTACCTCTTCATCGACTTTTGATTTCCCGACGATTGAGCGTGCGATTCTTGACAAAAAACTTTGTTTTGTCTTTTCCAACCCTTTATCTAGAGTCTCCTTCTTCTCTTTTGAGAATAGTCCAAAAAACGCCATGTGCTTATATCATAAAAAAAGCTTCCTTCAAAAAGAGAGGAAGCTTAAAGTTATACAAAACAAGGGGAAAATACTAGCTCTTCGTGAACCACTCTTTCACTTTGTCGTTGTGTACAATTTCTTCTTTAAAAGTGTAGGCGTTTGACTTTTCAGACTTCACCATTTTAATCACTTTTGTATGTTCCTTACCTCCACCTTTCTGGAGTGATGCCACTACTTTCTTTGCCATGACTCAATATTATTTAATCTCTTTGTGTACTGTATAACGCTTCAAAATCGGGTTGAATTTTTTAATTTCCATTCGATCTGGCGTATTCTTACGGTTCTTCGTTGTGATATAACGAGAAGTTCCCGCCATACCTGAATCCTTGTGCTCCGTGCACTCTAGGATTACTTGTATTCTATTTCCTTTTGCTCTCTTAGCCATTATGCTCTTATTAAAAATCTACCGTTTCCCAACGGGTAGAAGATGTATTATTTCAAAAAACCCTTTTCACGCGCTTCTTTCAAGCACGCTGAAATTCCTTTTTTATTGATTGTTCTCAAAGCTGAGGTCGAGATCTTCAATGTGATTGTGCGATCTTCTTCCGGAATGTAGAACTTCTTAGAGATCAAATTCGGTAAGAATTTTCTTTTGGTTTTTCGGTTGGAGTGAGAAACGTTGTTTCCTACCATTACCGATTTACCTGTTATTTGACAAACTCGTGACATGTTTTCTTAGTGTTATCCTTATTCTAAAATGGGGTGCAAAGTAAATACTTTTTTGGAAAAGGAACAAGTATTAACTACTTTTTTTCGTGATGAATTTCTAAAATTTCGCAACGCAGCAAATTTAGCGTTGTCAACACGGTCATTTTAATGTTGCGTTCTCGGTCGTCGCCAAAGCGAAAATGCTGCACAAAAGTCCTTGATGGCCCTGCAATTGCTACCCATACAGTGCCTACGGGGGTCTCATCAGTACCTCCATCCGGACCGGCAACTCCAGTAGTAGAAATGCAAAAATCCACATTCAATTTTTCTCGTCCATGCTCCGCCATTTGACGTGCAATTTCTTCACTGACTAGTCCATTTGACTCAATCGCCAGTGCGTCGACATCGACAAGTGAAATTTTCAAGGCTGGATCGTACGCCACAATGCTCCCTTTGAAATACTCAGATGCGCCAGGCCGACTGACAATGTCTTGGGCAATTGCGCCCCCAGTCAAACTTTCAACAGTGCCAATCGACACCTTTTTTTCTTGACAAATCAAGCCCACCACCTCAGAGAGAGTTTGCGCTTCAATCCCGTAAACATAATGGGGCAAATCACTTTGGATTTCTTTGAAAAATGCATCAATTTCCAGCTTATCTTCTACTCCATTTGGAGATGTAATTCGGAGTTTTACCATGCCTGGAGATGGCAAATACGCCAAACCAAAACCTCGAGCACGCACTCTATTTTCCCAATCAGCGATGCGTTCTGCCAAAAATGACTCGCCCAAACCTTGTGTCAAAATGGTTTGGTGATAAATTGATTTTAGGGCAAAGCGTTCACGTAGACGCGGCATAACTTGCTCCGTGATGATTCCTTTCATTTCGTAAGGAACACCAGGCAAACTAATGACAATACTGTCCTTTTGTTCGAACCACATTCCAGCTGCTGTGCCGTAATCATTGCTTAATATGGTGCAGCCGACAGGCAACTCCGCTTGACGGATATTCGATTGCAACATGGGACGATTTCGTTTTGAGAAGTACTCCTCAATTTTTTGCAAGGTAGGAATATGAATTTCAAGTGTTGTTTCAAACAATTCACATAAGGTGTGTTTGGTGATATCGTCTTTTGTTGGACCAAGACCACCTGTGATGATGACCAATGTGCAGTGCTCGATCGCCTCAAGCACTGTTCGTTTGATTTCTTCTTGATCATCGGAAATAGCGATCACGCGGTGCACTGAAATTCCGTTCGCGCTGAAGAGTTGTCCAAGCCACGTTGCATTGGTATTTACCGTTTGCCCAATAAGCAACTCATCCCCAATTGATATGATTTCGGCCTTCATTTCGATACTTTTTTAAATTTGGCTATAGATTCGATGTGTCCCGTATGTGGGAACTGATCCACGAAAGAGAGCTTCTCCAGCTCATATCCTGCCGAACGCAAGGTATCTGCGTCTCTTGCTTGAGTTGAGGGATTACATGAGATGTAAACGATATTCTCGGCACCCAAATCGATTGTTTTCTGAAGTGTCTTCGGAGCAATTCCAGCACGAGGTGGATCGAGAATAACCGTTGCGATTTTGCCCAAATATTCTGGATGTTCCTTTAAGAATTTACCCACATCAGCTGCAAAAAACTTCACTTTTTCAATGCCGTTTCTGTGTGCATTTCGGACAGCATCTTCAATGGCTTCGGGAACGATATCTACCCCTATTACCTCGACATCTGGACGTTGAGCAGATAAAATCTGCCCTATTGTGCCGGTTCCGCAAAAGAGGTCCATGACAGCTGAGCCTTCTGGTATGGGTTCTTCAAACACATAAGACAGAGCTTTCGTGTATAATTTCTCAGCGCTTCGAGGATTGGTTTGAAAGAAACTCTCCATGGATATTTCAAAGGAAAGACCGAGCAACTTTTCGATCACAACGGGCTCACCATAAACGAGTCTCCATTGTCCATTTTCAATTTTGGCTCGATCTGCCACATTGTCGTTGATCGTATGTTGAAATCCTGCCAGTCTTTTGCCCAATTTCCCCAAAAGAAAATCAGAGAATACATCCACGTCAAAACGCTCTAAGCCATCAGATGAAGTGACCAAGTTGATCAATAGCGCATCGCCATCGAAGGACTTTCGCACGACAATATGCCGAAAAAAGCCCACTTTTCTTGGTGGATGCCAAGCCGGCAATCCTGTCGCTTTTAGGAATGTACGAATTTCGTGAAGCATCGTTTCCCACTGTTCATCAAACAATCCGCTTGCGCGGTTTAAATTCTCCACTTTCCACCATGTACCGCGGCGTTTGAAACCAAGCGCAAAGGAATCGTCAACTTCCTCACCCGATTCAAGGTCGTGTTCGATGGTTGAAAAGCTGTATTCCATTTTATTTCTATAGAAAAAATGGATTGGGGAAGCGATAAACTCATCAAATTTAGAAGCAACATCAGGCATTCCACCGATGCGCGAAAACACATCCAAGGTGGACTCTTTTTTCTCTTTTTCCTGCAATTCTATAGGGACAAAAATGTAAGGTCCACCAGAAATTTCCTGATACGGCAAGTCCTTTTCATCAGAAGATCTTCGAATCACATCAATTAGTTTTCCCTCCGCATGTCGCTTCCGTTTTACGTCAATTTTGGCACGAACGCGTTGTCCGGGAAATGCATTGTCTACAAAGACGACGTAACTTCCCTCCTCCGTTTGAATTCGCGAAATTCCGCGGCCGCCAAAGGCATAGCCACTTATTTCTAGTTCAACGATTTCTCCTTTTTGAAACATGATTACAAATGAAAAATTAAGAATTGAGAATTAAAAATGAAGGACAAGGGACAATGGACTTCAAGATTTGGTGGCTGAGGCACTCGAAGCCACAAAGGGATAAAAGACATGAGACAAAGGACAAAGGACTTCAACATGTTAAGATATTAAGATTTTAGGACAATAGACTTCAAGATTTGGTGTCTGAGCACTCGAAGCCACAAAAGACAAAAGACAATGGACAAAGGACAAAGGACTTCAAGATGTTAAGATATCAAGATTTTAAGACTCAGATTCAACTCTCATTTTTAATTCTTAGCTTCGAGACTGCTAGCGCACCTCAACCAACAAAGTTTAAAGTCCTTAATTTTAACTCCCATTGCCGCAGGCATCAAATTCCTGAAAGGAACA
>CAIQQH010000028.1 GCA_903873915.1 uncultured Flavobacteriia bacterium
AGCTCAAAGAGCGAAGAAGTCGTCCTTCGTCCCTACACATTCAAAACTCCAACACCAGCGATTTCAACGTAACAACCCCATCGAGGTTCAAGACCACAGTTTTATCCTTTGCCCCATTGTTCGCTAAAGGAGTGACATCAAACAAAAGCGTATCTGTAATCATCTTCTTACATTGGTCGCCATTGTTTGTATGAATCAGTTTCACCGCGCGTTGAGGTGGCAGGGATTTGGTCAACATGGCACTCCCAATCAAGCGAAAGCTATGTTCAGCACAACCACCACTGTATGAAACAACCAGTCGCATTGTAGGGCCCTTAATTTCAGCAGATTGGATGGTGATAGCAGCACTTTCCATATTGAGATCACCAATTTCAGCGAGGGGAATTGAAGTCTCAATTGTATTTTGATTCATGCTGTTTTTAGGTGCTTTGCACGATACAAGCACAATGGCCAACAGTGCGAATGAGTAAACAAGATTTTTTTTCATGGTAAAGCTTCTTTCTCAAAGATACGTGCTTACGGCAATAAATCCCATCTTTCATGTGTGTTTTCGCACTTTTCTGCCTGAAGAATCGCTAATTTTACAGCATGAAGACCAAAACCCTTAAGAAGAACAAGGTCAATGTGGTGACACTCGGTTGTTCGAAGAATACATTTGATTCAGAGGTGCTGATGGCGCAATTGAAGGCCAATCATTTTGATGTGGAACACGAATCATTGGACGATGATGCGGAAATTGTAATCATCAACACATGTGGATTTATTGACAATGCCAAACAAGAATCCATTGATACGATTATTCGCTATGCCGAAGCTAAGGCAGAAGGATTGGTGGATAAAGTATATGTCACAGGATGTTTGTCAGAACGCTACAGGGACGATTTGGAAAAAGAAATCCCTGAGGTAGATGCATATTTCGGCACACGCGATTTACCGCGACTTCTGAAAACTTTAAAAGCCGATTACAAGCATGAATTGGTTGGAGAACGCATTCTGACTACGCCAAATCATTTTGCTTATTTTAAAATTGCGGAAGGGTGCGATCGTCCGTGTTCGTTTTGTGCGATACCTTTGATGCGTGGCAATCACGTGTCCACTCCAATTGAAGATTTGGTAACAATGGCCAAAAGCCTTGCAGCCAAAGGGGTGAAGGAATTGATGCTGATTGCTCAGGATTTGACCTATTACGGTCTCGATCTATACAAAAAACGCGCTTTGTCGGAGTTGATCAATCGCTTGGCAGATGTCGAAGGGATTGAGTGGATTCGTCTTCATTATGCCTTTCCATCTGGATTTCCGATGGATGTACTCGATGTGATGAACGAACGCGAGAATGTATGCAAGTACCTCGATATGCCCTTGCAGCATGGTTCAACCAAGATCTTACAATCGATGCGTCGCGGTATAACCCGTGAAAAAACGGAGGAATTGATCGCAACAATTCGCGATAAAGTACCTGGAATTTCTTTACGCACAACACTTATTGCGGGATACCCGGGTGAGACGAAAGCTGATTTTCAGGAAATGTATGAGTTCGTAGAGCGCAGCCGTTTTGACCGCCTGGGAATATTTACCTATTCTCACGAAGAGAACACGCATGCCTATCTTTTGAAAGATGATGTTACCGCGAAGATGAAAAAGAAGCGAGCGGATGAAATCATGGAGCTTCAGTCGGGAATAAGTTACGAATTGAATCAATTGCGCGTCGGTCAAACGATGAAAGTGCTTTTCGATCGCGCTGAAGGTGATTTCTTTATTGGTCGAACAGAGTTTGATTCTCCAGAGGTGGACAATGAGGTCTTGATTAAAAAGGAGGATGGATTTGTGCGCATGGGCGATTTTTCAAGTGTATTGATTACGTCTGCAGATCATTATGATCTGTATGGCAAATTGATCTAAACTTTTGCACGATGGGAATAAGAAAACTGAAGTACCTCACTATTTTTTTGTTGCCGATCACAGTAAGTGTGGCCTTTCTTTTTAATGGGTTTTTTACCTTTCTGCCGCTGCTTGTTTTTTTTGTGGCTGTGCCAATACTAGAACATTTCTTGCCGCCTGCAGTGGAGAATATCACTGAACACGAACGTCTTTTAGCACAACAAGATTCTTTTTATGATGTGTTGATTTATGCCATGGTTCCCTTGCAAGTGGCTTTTGTCATCTGGTATCTTATGATTTTTCACGAGTTTGATTCGACACTAGATTTGATAGGTAGAACCATTGCATTGGGAATCATGTGTGGGGTTATTGGGATCAATGTTGGACATGAGTTGGGACATCGATTGAACCGTGGAGAACAGTTTCTAGGGGAAATCCTCTTGTTGACCTCACTCGAAAATCATTTCCTTCCATACCACAACCGCGGACACCACACCAACGTGGCAACACCAAGTGATCCAGCTACGGCGCGCAAGAATGAACCCATCTATGTGTTTTGGTTTCGCTCTCATTTTGGCAGTTATGCGCAAGCTTGGCAAATTGAATGTCTACGAATGTCCATCATGGGCAAGGGTAAACTCAGCTTTTTCAACCGGATGGTAGCTTATAGCATCGCACAAATTGTGGTTTTGCTCAGTATTTACTTTGTCTTTGGCTTTTTCGCAATGCTTGGCTTTTTCGCTGCAGCTATGTTTGGGATTCTCTTACTTGAAACCGTAAATTACATTGAGCACTATGGTTTATTGCGAAAGAAACGAGAAAATGGCACCTATGAAAGTGTAAAGCGCATTCACTCATGGAATTCCAATCACGTCATAGGACGAGTGGTATTGTTTGAACTAAGCCGACATTCTGATCATCATTTTAAGGCCGATCGACCTTATCAGTTGCTTGAAAATCATGATGAATCTCCGATAATGCCAACGGGTTATCCGGGAATGATGCTTCTTTCTTTAGTTCCACCGCTGTTTTTTCAGGTGATGAACAAACGAATCACATCTCAACAAGCTGGGAATTAATGCTTATTTCTTGGGTGAAATGACACGATCGCATCGTGCAAAAATCGTTGATCCAAGTGTGTATAGATCTCTGTGGTTGTAATGGACTCATGTCCCAACATTTCTTGCACTGCGCGTAAATTGGCTCCTCCTTCAATCATGTGTGTGGCAAAGGAATGACGAAAGGTGTGTGGAGAAATCGATTTGGTAAGTCCTATGGCTGCTGAAAGGTCCTTGATGATGGTGAAGATCATCACTCGGGTTAACTTGGCACCTCGGCGGTTCAAAAACACAACGTTTTCATTTCCTGCTTGAATATTCTGATGACGACGAATGTGGTCGTTGTAGATGCCAATTTCTTTTTCAACGCTCTTGCTTACAGGTACAAGTCGCTCCTTGTTACCTTTTCCAATCACGCGAATAAATCCTTCCTCAAAATACAAGTCAGAAAAACGAAGGTTAACGAGTTCGCTAACACGCAGTCCGCAACTGTATAAAGTCTCGATGATTGCACGATTGCGGTGGCCTTCATTTTTGGATAAATCAACGGCAAGCATCAAGCGATCAATTTCTTCTATGGTCAATACTTCAGGTAGTTTTCGTCCTAGTTTCGGCATCTCTAACAATTCACTGGGGTCATCCTTGATGATGTCTTCAATCAGCATGAACATGAAGAATTGTTTGGCACCACTGATGATGCGCGCTTGTGAACGTGCACTTAACCCTAAGTCATACAATTCGGCAATAAACTCTGTCAAATTTGCATATTGAATGTCCTGAGGTTGAATGTTTCGTGCTTCGGAAAAGTCTCGCAGCTTACTCACATCGTTTTGATAGGCAAAAATGGAGTTGTCGGCCAATCCCTTTTCTATTTTCAGAAAAGAAACAAAATCCTTAATATAGCGTTCCCAAACGGACATGATATGCGAATTCTTATAGTTAACGGCCCAAATTTGAATCTTTTGGGCAAACGCGAACCCCAAATATACGGGAATCAATCGTTTGAGGAGTATGTGGAGTACTTGAAAACGTCGTCAACTGCCGAAATTTCCTATTTCCAGTCGAATGTTGAAGGGGAATTGATCAATGCCTTGCAAGCGTCCGATCACGATGGAATCATTTTGAATGCTGGAGGATATACACATACGAGTGTGGCTCTTCGAGATTGCATTGCGGCGATTGATCTACCAGTGGTTGAAGTGCATATTTCGAACATCACGTCTCGTGAGGAATTTCGTCATACCTCATTGATTTCTCCTGTTTCTGTAGGATGTGTTTTTGGATTTGGAATGGACGGCTACCGCTTGGCGCTTTCCTATTTTGAGTTGAATAAACGTTGATCCAAGTCACTGTAGTTTGCGGTTTTCTGCACATACCTTGCCCATAGAATACTGCCCTTATAAAGTCCAGAAGAATTGAAATTCTTTGCTTTCTTTTTGATTTCTTTACGTTGCTTTATCAATGTGGGCAGGTGCTTATACATGGCCATGTGTGCATTGAACACGCTTGCGAAGTGTTTCCATTCTCCACGAAGCATGAATCGAATTCCTGCGATGCCATCGAGTGAAAGCCGATGAACCAATTTTGGAAACAGCAAACCATCGTGATTTTTCACCAACATGTAAAGGCTATTCCTGAAATTGAGGTAGGTTTTTTTCGGAGATAAATAGGGGAGTGTTCCACCTCCGACATGATAGATTGTTGAAGACGGGGCAACTTTGAAGGAGTACCCTAATTTTTTTATGCGCCAGCACAAATCAATTTCTTCCATGTGAGCGAAAAAGGCCTCGTCTAATCCCCCCACCTGGTGATAGAGTTCGGCGCGAATGAGTAAAGCGGCACCTGTTGCCCAAAAAACATCCACTTCATCATTGTACTGGCCCTCGTCGTGTTCAAATTTGTCAAAGATTCTGCCGCGACAAAAAGGGTAATAATTGCGATCGAGCATTCCCCCCGATGCACCTGCGTGTTCAAACATTGTTTTATCGTGGTACGATAGGACCTTTGGTTGACAGCCAGCTACAGATGGGTTTTCCATTGTTTTTAAGAGGGGAAGGGTCCAATTTGCAGTCACCTCAATATCACTGTTCAAGAGTAAATAAAAATCGGAATCAACGTGCTTCAGCGCATCGTTGTATCCTTTAGCAAATCCTCCATTGCTCTCATTGATAATGAGTTGAATTCCTGGGAAACACCTGCGGATGTAATCTACGGAATCATCTGTTGATGCATTGTCTGCAACGATGATTTTTGCATTGCCCGAAAATTCGCATACAGAGGGAAGAAATTTTTCTAGAAAATGTTTCCCATTCCAATTGAGAACAACAATAGCCAATGATTTCACGATTTAGAATTCATTTGGATTAATACTGTCTGAAATAATCATTGCTGTTTCCTCCCCAGTTTTGCTGCAAAAACTGATTGGGATTGTCGATGTTCCCGTTGTTGGTATTTCGTTTTGAAAGCGTTTGAGGCCAAGATGGATTTTTTAATTCTCCAATCATATCTGAATGCAATAGGCGATACGCATTGTTGACGAGGTCTGGATTGTAGAATACAAATCGCTTGTTGCTGAATTTCCCGATTTTATTGTATTGCCAGATTTCGTATGGATATTCTGTTGGGGAGGTTTCCCGTTGAACAATAGTTGTTGGCGCCCCATATTGCAGATACACACGTCCACGATCGGTTTCAAATCCTTCCTGAAAATTATTGGAATAAAGTCGCTCCACAAGTTGCACTTGTTCCTTGTATTTTAGCCATGAATCATAGGCGCTATTTGGTGCAGTCTTTAGCCAGAATGCTTGAATGTGACGGCGCTCTTGTTCGAGGTCTTTCAACTTAAGCACAGAAATAATGTTTTTAATTTCAGCAGGTTTAGCAATTGGGATTAAACTTTCAAGGTAATATGTTATCGAATCATTTGTAATTGATGCTTGAAAAGCTGGATCTATCACCATGTTTTCCACTGACCATGGAATGTCCAAATCATTGCTGCGTTCAAAGACGTATTGCTGTGTTGAAAGTTCCGTTAAGCTGCGGGAGAGAAGCGTATAGTTCAATGCGTATTTTCCCGTTGGAAGTAAATTGATGTCCACTTTTCGCAGAATTGGAAGAACAATCGAGGTAGAGTGTCGTGAAAAGATAGTGAATTCAGACACCTCAGCACCAGTTTCCATGTTGATTAAGCTTTGTTTTAAGGCACAAACGGTGTCTTCCAATTGATTGGTGTTATAGATTTCCAAGTAAACAGGAATAATGCTGAGTTCTGTGGGATAAAAAGTAGACAAGCGCGGGATGATATTTATCCCAGATTTAAAGAACACCGAATTTTCATCTCCTCTGAAAGCAAATTCAGCGACTTCTATATCTGAAATGGATATGGTCTTTGACAAATCTTCAATGAGAATAGGAACAGAAGCTTTTAAAGCAGTGTTATCCGAATTGATATCCGATAGTTCAATGTTGAGGATATACTTCCCCGGGGCGAGTGCAAAGCGCTTCAAATCGTAAAAATCTTCCACGATGCTGTCTTTCATCAGGGGTGATTGCAGACGATACGCATCTGAAGCGACTGTTTTTGTGCCATCTGTGACATCCAATTTCACGGCGAGATCTCCTTGAAGTCCGCCTTCAAGACCTTTGTAATTCACCGAAGATGCAGCAAATTGAAAGTAAATTTCAATGTAGTTACCGATTTCAGGCGCATAGAATTGCTTGGTATCCAAATAGGCCTTAAGCTTTTGTTCTTGTGCCATGGTGGTCAAGCTCAAAAGGAATGCAAAAGCGAATAAAGTAAATGATCGTAAACGCATGATTTGAAATTACTGGGATAAAAGTACGAAAAGGAAGTGAGTTGTTTAATGATGAATGACGAGTTACGAGTTACGAATGACGAGTTTGAAACAAAACTCTTCGAAGAAAGATTAAGTCTTACAGCGAAGCGGTCTTTTGTAAAAATTACGCATTACGAGTTATGAATTACGAGTTAATTCATAACTTGAGTAGAAATCAAGTCTCAAAAGGTAGTATTCTAAGTTAAATTAGCTTTTAAGAATGATTTATAAATTGATTTTTTCTCATTGGAGAATAATTCTAATTTAACTCCAAATCAAAAGTAATTTTAGATCCCTTTTTGTTGAACTCATTTTCAATAGAGACATCTAGTTTTTGAAAAGGACCCAAAAAAGGTTCGTCAAAATTTTCAGCCATTTCAATGATGTCAAATAAATCTTGTTGTTTTGCTCGATGGCCTGAAATGGGGATTGTAAAATATCCGCCGAATCGGCCAAAGATCCATTTAAATTGTAAAATGGTTGAATCTTCAGAATCTGAGAATTTTAAATTTGTCACTTTAGCCACCTTAAATGCGGTTGCTGATTCAAAGTACTCTGATGAGTCTGAAGAATTGATTTCGATTTTGTGTATCATAGGATTTGATTTTTTTTTTGATGAAAGACGAAAATTAGGATTATGGACTTGCCTAAGTTTTCTGAAAACACAAAAAAAGTCCCTAACTCTGGTAAGTCTCTCAAATGTACGAAATGTTGAATTCTTTCTTTTTAGATTGACGCAAATTTATGCGTAGTCCCCAGGTTTTGGTCTTGATCCATGCTCTGAACCAGTTAAAAATATACGTCAAAAAAAAAGGAAGCTGTCGCTTCCTAAAATTCTGTGGGAGATGAGGGGTTCGAACCCCCGACCCTACAAAACAGAGTGAGAATGAAAAGCGAGAGCGGTTCATTCTGCTTTGTTTTTCTTCGCTCTCAATCTCATGCTCG
>CAIQQH010000029.1 GCA_903873915.1 uncultured Flavobacteriia bacterium
CAATCAAATTATCCTCCGTTTTCGTCACCTTCAAGGCGCCTTGCTTTGTCAATGACTTGATGCTCACATCCCACTGCTTGTTGCTCAATCCTACAGCATTCTTCTTCAGTGCGTTCAACTCGAGATCACCTGACTTTTCAACTTCAGAATAAATGAGTTTTTCATTTTCTGACATCTCTAACTTCTGTGATTTTACTTCTGGGCGCATTTGCGGGAAGAAGAGTACCTCTTGAATGGATGGATTGTCTGTTAAGAACATAATCAATCGGTCCATGCCAATGCCAAGTCCACTCGTTGGTGGCATGCCGTATTCCAACGCACGAAGAAAATCTTGGTCGATAAACATGGCTTCATCATCGCCACGTTCAGACAAGCGAAGTTGCTCTTCGAATCGTTCCCGCTGATCGATCGGATCGTTCAACTCTGAATAGGCATTGGCAATTTCTTTCCC
The DNA here is from genome assembly GCA_903873915.1 of uncultured Flavobacteriia bacterium. Classification (GTDB taxonomy): domain Bacteria; phylum Bacteroidota; class Bacteroidia; order Flavobacteriales_D; family Crocinitomicaceae; genus M0103. The sequence continues at coordinate 452 of CAIQQH010000029.1, forward strand.
GCAGACCATCAATTCGAAACGTTCGGTGAGTTCAGGATTGTCGCGGTGTACCTTACACAAAGGCGACATTTCTTTCGGGTAATCGGTAATGAATGTTGGTTGGATGTAATTGCCTTCGCACTTCGCACCAAAAATTTCATCGATCAGTTTTCCTTTGCCCATCGTCGCATTGACCTCGAGACCCATACTTTTCGCGGCTTCGTACAGTTCGTTTTCACTTTTTTGATGAATATCAAAGCCAGTGAATTCAAGAATCGCATCGCGCATGGTGACGCGCTTATATGGCGCTTTGAAATCGATATTGTGTCCAGAAAATGTAGCTTGCGTTGTTCCATTTACATGCATCGCGCAATGTTCCAACAAGCGCTCTGTGAAGTCCATCATCCAATTGTAATCCTTGTAGGCCACATAAATTTCCATCGCGGTGAACTCCGGATTGTGGGTGCGGTCCATTCCTTCATTTCTGAAATTGCGCGAAAACTCATACACACCGTCAAATCCGCCGACAATCAAGCGCTTCAAATAAAGCTCGTTGGCAATTCGCATGTACAATGGAATGTCTAGCGCATTGTGGTGGGTAATGAATGGGCGTGCCGCTGCACCTCCAGGGACGGGCTGTAGCACGGGAGTGTCAACCTCCATATATCCTGCATCATTAAAAAACTGGCGCATGGCATTGAAGAGTTTTGTCCGCTTTACAAACACCTCTTTTACATGTGGATTAACAGCAAGATCAGCATAGCGTTGGCGATAGCGTTGTTCTGGATCAGTGAAGGCATCGTGAATTCGGCCATCGGCATCTGTTTTTGGCAAAGGCAGCGGCTTCAATGATTTACTTAAAAGCGTAAATTCTTTGACATTCACAGAGATCTCGCCGACCTGAGTGCGGAACACAACACCTTTGATGCCGATGAAATCACCCAGATCGAGGAAGCGTTTGAAGACGTCGTTGTAGAGTGATTTATCTTCACCCGGACACAATTCATCGCGGTTAAAATAAACTTGCAGGCGACCAGTTGAATCTTGAAGTTCAGCAAATGAGGCTTTCCCCATCACACGCTGACTCATCATTCTTCCGGCCAAACACACTTCCTTGCCCTCTTGATAGTTGGCCTTGATCTCGGCAGTTAAATCACTAACAGGGTATAACGCAGCAGGGTATGGATCAATTCCATATTCACGAATCTTCTGTAAAGTCTCACGACGCTGGAGCTCTTGCTCCGACAATTCAAACACACTCATATCCAAAATAGATTGAGCGCAAAGATACCAAGAAATCAATATTGAAGAGAATGGATTATCTTTCACTTTTCGTAATTAACTTTGGACCATGTCACCTGAGAATTATCAAACATTAGTTTCACTGCACATTATTTTCATGGTCAGCTGGTTCGCAGGCCTGTTTTATATTGTGCGGCTGTACATCTATCACACTGAAGCACAGCAAAAAGACGAGGTGGAAAAAGGCATTTTGTCTCGTCAATTTGTCGAAATGGAGCGTAAGCTGTGGTGGATCATCACCACTCCAGCCATGATTTTAACCTTGTTTTTTGGTTTATGGATGCTTCACATTCAATCTGAAAGATACTTTTTTAGTAATGAAGCCACTTGGATGCACATCAAATTGGGCTTTGTTGCCTTGCTTTTGGTCTATCATTTTATCTGTCAAAAACAGCTATTCGCCCTCAAAAAGGGAATTTTCAAATGGTCATCAAATGCATTGCGCATCTGGAATGAAGTAGCGACCTTATGTCTTGTTGCAATTGTGTTTCTTGTTGAAATGAAATCAACAATGAACTGGATTTACGGCACAATCGGATTTTTTGGAGTAGCCATTGGCTTGATGATTGGCATTCGCATCTATAAACTACTTCGTAAGAGGAATGCACAACGCGAGTTGAAAAAGTAAAGCATTCCACAAAGTCTATTTACATTTACACAAGCACAAAAAATATGTACAATAACTTACTCATCGAGCAGCGCGGACAAATTCAAGTGATCACGATCAATCGTCCTGCGCAACTCAACGCATTGAACAAAGAAACCATCGAGGAACTGCATACAGCGATGCACGCAGCAAATGAAGACACGAACACTGGAGTGATTATTCTAACTGGCTCTGGTGAAAAGTCCTTTGTTGCCGGTGCAGATATCAAAGAGTTTGCACATTTTAACATTGCTCAAGGTGGCGAATTGGCGATGAACGGCCAAAAGACCTTGTTTACATTCATTGAAAATTTATCGACACCAGTCATTGCTGCCGTAAATGGTTTCGCCTTAGGTGGCGGATTGGAGCTTGCCATGTGTTCTCACATCCGTGTGGCTTCGAGCAACGCACGAATGGGACTTCCTGAAGTATCCTTGGGTGTAATTCCAGGATATGGTGGTACGCAGCGCTTGGCACAATTGGTCGGTCGTGGCAAAGCCAATGAAATGGTATTTACCGCGGGCATGATCAAGGCAGATGAAGCCTTGCAATGGGGCTTGGTCAATGCGGTTGTTGAACCTGAACAGCTGATGGCGAAAGCCGAAGAAATTGCAACAAAAATCCTGAACAATTCAGCATCTGCTATAGCATCAGCCATACGCTCAATCAATGCGAATTATGCTAATGGCGTCAATGGATTTGAGGTAGAAATCGAAGAATTCGGAAAATGCTTTGGAACAAAAGATTTCAGTGAAGGCACAACAGCATTTCTTGAAAAACGCAAGCCCAACTTTCGCGCTTAATGTCAAACCCCATCCGTAAACTACTGGGGCAAACTGCTGTATATGGGCTGTCAAGCATCATTGGCAGGCTATTGAATTACCTGCTCGTTCCGCTATATACGAGTGTGTTCATTGATCCGTCGGATTATGGGGTTGTTTCAGAACTGTATGCCTGGGTGGCCTTTCTCGTGGTACTGCTAACCTTTGGCATGGAAACAGCCTTTTTTCGATTCCTACAACAAAAGGAAGACAAAGAATCTGTCTTTCGGAATGGTTTCCTAACGGTCATTGGGATCAACGTTCTATTCTACTTCGCCCTGCTTTATTTCAATCAGGACATAGCCGATTTAATGCTGTATTCGGACCACAATGAGTACATTATTCTTTTAGGAACAATCGTGTGCATAGATGCAGTAACTGCTCTCCCCTTGGCCAAATTGCGCTCAGAGGAAAAAGCCGCACGATTTGCAAGCATTCAATTCGCCTCGATTATTCTCAATGTCGTCTTGAACCTGTTCTTTATGCTCGTGATTTTCAATCCAGAGCTTCCTGAAGAGGGGGTCTTGTTCATCCTGTTTTCAAATCTTTTTGCCTCATTACTGAAACCCATCTTGCTCTACAAGGACTTCAGTGACTTGCGTTTTTCCTTCGACTGGGAATTGGCCAAAGAGATGATCTTTTATTCGTTCCCATTGGTGATCGCTGGATTTGCGGGAATCATTAACGAAACGCTCGATCGAATTTTACTCAAACAGATTCTTTTTGTCACAGAAGGATCCTCAGCAGAGGCTTTGCACATTGCCGAAAGTGAGGTGGGTATTTACAGTGCCTGTTACAAATTGGCCATGTTGGTCACGATTTTATTGCAAGCATATCGCTACGCTGCCGAACCGTTTTTCTTTGCTCAAATGAAAAGCGAGGACCGCAACAAAGTGTATGCACGCGTCATGAATTTATTTATCGGGGTGGTCTGTTTGGTGTTCCTCGTGGTATCACTAAACTTAGATATTTTTAAGCATTTCATTCAGAATGAGGTTTATTGGGAAGGACTAAAAGTGGTTCCTATACTCTTGTTGGCCAATGTGTTTTTGGGAATTTATTACAACCAAAGTATTTGGTACAAACTCAGTGGACGAACATCCTTTGGTGCGTATATCGCCATCGGAGGGGCTTTATTGACCGTGTTGATCAACATCCTATTTATACCAGAGTATGGCTACATGGCAAGCGCATGGGCAACCTTGATTGTTTATGCAGCCCAAATGATAGCGTCCTACATGCTCGGTCAGCGCTTTTATCCGATTAAATACAACCAACGAAAATTTGCACTTTACATCGGTGGAGCTGTGCTCATTTATTTTCTGTGCAGCAGCATCGATTTACAGACAGCAGCCTCGCGTTTTATCGTTCACAATGGCTTGATATTTCTCTATGTAGCTGTGGTTTTTCAGATGGAAAGAAAATCCTTGCGGAAAGCGACTTAATCTGCACGTCAATTTGTTAATTGTTTTGTTGATTACTCCAAAAAACCGAGAAAAACCTGCACTTTCATTTTTGTACCTTTGACTAGTAAATGCAGCGAATGAAAGTAAAAGTCATCAATCGATCAAGCCATGCCTTACCCGCCTATGAAACACGGAGTTCGGCTGGGATGGATGTTCGAGCCAACATCAGTGAAGCCATTGTGTTGAAGTCAATGTCCAGGACCTTGATTCCAACAGGATTGTTTTTAGAAATTCCTCACGGCTACGAATGTCAAGTGCGCCCAAGAAGCGGATTGGCACTGAAGAGAGGTGTTTCCGTGTTGAACACCCCTGGAACCATCGATGCGGACTACCGCGGAGAGGTGGGAGTGATTTTATTCAACATGTCTGATGAAGAATTTACGGTTGAAAATGGAGAACGCATCGCCCAGCTTGTATTCGCGCCTGTGCTTCAAGTGGAGTGGGACGAAAGTGAATCTCTGAGTGAAACTGAGCGTGGTGCAGGTGGATTTGGAAGCACTGGGACACACTGATTATTTGTTATTAAATGTCAGAAACAAATCGCATAGAATATAAGCAAGAGATCAATGTTGACGTAGACATTGAGAAGGAAGTAATAGCCTTTCTCAATTACCATGAAGGGGGTCTAATTTATATTGGAATTGATAAAATGGGCTTTGTTAAAGGAGTTCCTTCTTTGGACTCGGACATGTTGAAAATTAAGGATCGCATTAAAAATAACATTCTACCATCTGCAATGGGTTTGTTTGATATTGTTGCCGAAAAAACACAGGAAAAAGATATCATCAAAATTATCATTGCAAGCGGACCTGAAAAGCCATACCACAAGAAAAAATACGGATTGACTTCAAAGGGCTGTTTCTTGAGGGTTGGAACATCTTCAGAGCAAATGCAGCAATCGATGATTGATCGCTTATATTCATCACGGACACGCAATTCTATTGGTAAAATTAAATCGCAAAGGAATGATTTGAGTTTTGAACAACTTCGAATTTACTACGAAGAAAAGCAAAAAGCATTGAATTCTAATTTTAAGCGTAATTTGGAATTGTTCACTGAGGAGAACGAATTGAATTATGCTGCATATTTGTTGGCTGATGAAAATAATATATCCATAAAACTTGCTAAATACGATGGATTAAATCGAGTTGATTTGATAGAAAGTAACGAGTATGGTTACACATCATTAATTAAAGTAACGAAAAGTGTCTTAGATAAATTCGCAATCGAAAATAGAACGTACACAACAATAACGGAAAAAGAGAGAACGGAGCAGCGTCTCTGGAATCCTATTGCTTTGCGCGAAGCAATAATCAATGCAATTATTCATAATGACTATACAAAAGAACTGACACCTAAATTTGAAATATTCCAAGACAGAATAGAAATTACTTCTGCGGGATCATTACCCGAGGGTTTAAGTGAAAGTGAATTTTTTGAAGGATACTCAATACCAAGAAATAAGGTGCTAATGCGTATCTTTAAAGATTTGGAATTGGTTGAACAATTGGGATCAGGTATCCCGAGAATTTTGGAGTATTACAACAAATCCTGTTTTAAGTTTTCTGAGAATTTTCTGAGAATGACTTTTCCTGCTTTAACAATTATAACCCCCCAAGTCACCCCCCAAGTCACCCCCCAAGTCACCCCCCAAGTTGAAAAGTTACTTCGTATTATGAAAAGGG
>CAIQQH010000030.1 GCA_903873915.1 uncultured Flavobacteriia bacterium
ATGATTAAGTCTTTGAGCGCAGCGGTCTTTTGTCCTTCGAAGCTCAAAGAGCGAAGAAATGTCTTTTGTCCTTTTTCGGGAAGTTATCGAATCAAAATCTCCACCCTTCTATTTGCTTGTTCCTCAGCGGCGAATTTCGGATTAAGGTACACGGGGCGTGTGTTGCCATAGCCCACAGAAATCATGCGTTCTTTAGCAATCCCATTGTCAACCAAATATTGCATCACTTTTTTCGCGCGTGATTCAGAAAGCTTTTGTGCAGTAAACCCATTTTCTTCACCTAAAGAATTTACATGGCCTTGTATTTCGATGCTCAAGTCGGCATTTAATGCCATAAAGTCCTTTAAACGACGAAGTTTAGTTTCTGACCCAGGCATGAATTCGCTGGTTCCTTGTTTGAATTCTATTTCTTCAATTTGTAGTGATTTCCCTTTGGCAACAGGCTCTAAGTAAATGGTTATTTCTCTTTGAACATCTGCCTGCACAATTAGACTTGTGTCCACAAAAAAGTACCCTTCAGCATCACATTGAATATCTATTTTTCCGCTGTGATTCACATTAAACAGGAAGTCACTGCCACGATAAAATGCCTTGAGATCTTTTAATCCAATGACTAAGAAATTTGAGGTAATGGTCTCATTGGTCACAATATCCCGAACACGGATTGCCAATGTTGGTCCGAATTCATCGCTGCGTGAATCTACAACCTTGGATTCATTTGAATATGCATGACTTCCCTTGGGTTTAAACTGAAAATTCATTTTTACAAAGGCCCTAACTTTGTCTACTGTTGTCAAGGCAATCGAAATCTTCGTCCCGGCATCAACTTCCATTGGATAAAGATATCCTGTCGAAGACTCTTCGGTTAGTCCTACCTTTTTTTCAGTTTTCGAATTGATTAAGCGCTTGATCTCTGCGGAGCCCATCGCCAATTCTTGACAAATGTCTCCTGCACCCTCCTCGAAAACAACCATTTGTATGTAATTCTGGTCGATTTCTGTTGTTAATGTCAATGTTCCGTTGTAGTCTGCAATAAATGTCAACCAAATGACATTGGAATTGGACAAATCGGACAGAGAAGGATATGCACTAAACTCATCAAACAATCCACCATTACCGGGAAATTGAAGGGTGTAAGCACCAGATTTAAATATATTTACAGCCCCCTCGCAATCACCAATTTGATCCAAGTTGTTTCTTTTTCCCTGTGCACTTGATGAGAGTGACACCAAAAAAATCAGCGCTATTAGTAAATATTTTCCCATACGATTTTCCCAAATGTATGAAAAACAACATTCATTCACCACTATTATTTGTGAAATGAGTAGAGATTCTTGATTAGGGTCAAGCGTATCGCGGTGATCCTGTCTACATGAATAGCTTGAGTGTGCCCTTCGAGGAAACCCGTAAGATCAATTTATCACGAGCAGGATAGATTCCTGTAAGCAATAGTGATTGCACCGATGCTTTTAACTTGACACCCTCAGCTATGCTCGTATTCAATTGTTCTTCAAGCATTTTTTTCATCTCCGCCATTTGAGGTTTTAAATCAAATGTAGAACTCGTGCGCATCATTTCTGTAATCTTGTCGCTAAACAACCATTTTGCGGATTTGAGTAAGGCACTTTTCGTGCGGAGATCAAATTGTAAATCGGGGAAGGAAATAATTTGTTTTTCGGCATCAAACATAGGAGTGCCTGTGAGGTACAAGACCCCTTTTTTCTTTCCAGAGAATGTTACCTCAATGTTCAATTGATTTTTATTGGCACCGTGAACTTTTACTTGGTCGAAGATGACTTCATTGTTTTTAATCATCACCTTTTGTCCTTTTATTTCTCGGGTAAAGATTGCACTTAAGGAGTCATAATTTGAGATAATATCTAAGGAGATATCAAATCCGTCTGAATTTTTGAAGCTAGACAGTTTCGGCAACGTTACTGCACTAGTGTTGCTAGGCGCTGCACTAACAACTTTAGGTTTAGCCGTCAAATGCAAGTCAACCATGGCCTCTTTTCCATCAAATCGAACTTTGCCCAGCGAAATGCTTGTTGGTGTCAACATCAAATAGCCATAGCCATTCATCGATAAAGGGTCACTTAGCGATTTCCAAGCGTCTTCTATGCTTGAACGTATATCGATGCTGGCGATTTGTTTGTCGATGTCATCTTCAAGGTCTTTCAATACTTTGCTTACTTCTTTTCTTAAAAGGGAGGTTGCATCGTATTTAAATACGGTAATTTCACAGGCATCTGGTGTTTCGAATTTTTTCAGTGCGGTATTGGATTTAAACTTGAAGTCGGGCGTAATCGAGAATGTAGTGGTGTAGCCCACAGTCACTTTGCGCATTGGTTCGCCAACTCCACAACTGGCATACACACGAGGAATAATGCAATTTCCTTTGTCGTTGAAAAGTGAAGTACATTCTGGACAGTAATTTAGTTTGAGCAAATATTTACCGTCAACTTCAAAGTTTAACTCTGTTCCTGTGCCTTTAAATTCAATGGGCGAGCGATCAAACTTGTATGAATAACTCACGCCGTCACATTGCTCAAAATTGTCTTTGAAGCTCTTAGGCAATGCCTTTTCGGTCATGGAAAGATAGGGCCGCAAATCAATTTTAATGGGGATGTTAATGGAAGATTCTTCTTGTTCTGGAATTGGCAGTTCATCGACCACAGTATCTGGTGCTTCGGGAGCAATGGATCCACATGAACTTAAACCGAAAATGGCCAACAAAGCCACTAAAAAAATTGAACGCACGGCAGAGGAAGTTTAGTTAGTTGTAAAAATATAGCGAGTAAAATTACCTATATTTGAGTGAATTAAATACGATGTTGAAATGAAAAACGGGATTTTTTTAACGATGTTCTGCATTGTAGTGCTAAGTTCTTGTGTGAAGCAACGTTCGTGCGAATGCACATCCACAAATACAGAAATTCCCAGCTATCATTTTACGGAGACAATTTATTATACTGCAACAAAAAATTCAGCTGAAGCGAATTGTGAAGCGAATGAGGACAATACTGCTCCAATCATCACAACTTGTGAATTGAAATGATCTTCTAGCTAAGCAGCATAAATCTCATGAACTCTATTGAAGGATTTTTTTTAGCGAATAATTTTTCATGGGTGGCCGCAAAGTTGGGTCCCTATGTCTATTTTCTTGTTTTAGGACTTTTGTTTGGTTTACTTGTTGTTTGGAAACTTAAATTCAAGGGCCATGTCCGGATCTTATTTTTAATCAGTATTCCCATTGTTTCTCTGTCCCTTTACTTCGCATTTTACCCCATTTACCTGGGAGATTTTAGCAATGAAAGAAAATGTTTGAATCGGGATTCTTCAATGAGCGAATTCAAGGAAAATCGATTGATCGTCCTGAGTTTACCCGGATGTCCGTATTGTTTGGAGTCCATGGAACGGATGAGAATCGTTAAACAACGTCATCCTAGCGTCACGATAGAATATAAGGTGTGTCATGGAGACAGCGCGTCCTTGCTGTGGTTTAAAAAATACGGGAAAAATGATTTCGAGTATTCCCTTGCATCAGATGTAAAAATGACTAGCAAATTGGCCCTGGGTCTTTATCCGACGTATGTGCTGTCGAACAAATCAATCTTGAAGGTGTGGTCCGTTGAGCAGTTTGGAGTGAAGGCGATCGATGAAGTGGAAGAATTCCTTTCAAAATAATATGTAAGTCCAATTGTTTTTTCAGTGGATTCAAGCGCGCCTTTAAAAAAGAAAAATATATAAATTAACCCATATAAATAGCACAACGAGTACCGTAATGTCCCATTTTATATACTTGTCTTGAAGTTTCTTTTTTTGAAAAAAAAGAGAAAAAACGCTCCATCCACAGCGAGAAAGAGCAAAATAGCATGAAAAAAGGAAATAATAAAAAGAAGCTTCATTTCTTCTGATACCGGATTCGAATTGAAAAGATATGTAATCAGCGAATGATCTTGTAAATCCACATGTTGGACATTCTTTGCCTAATTTAGACTTGTAAAGACATTGAATTCCTCCAGCATCCTCATTGTAGTTTAGATAAATTAAATAGGTCAATACAAGTAGCGCAAAGAAGGCGAATACTTGGTTGAAAATAAAAAAAGACCCACCGAGGTGGATCTTTTTATGGTATTTATTTTTCAATCTGTTTAAGAACATTTTACAAATGGTCTAAACGTTATTGTAGTTCTGTCGTATCAATTTTACTTATTTCAGTTGCTGCTTGATTCAAAACATACCATTGCCAAGCGGCAACACCAGTTCCAACGATTGAACAAACGAGTCCGGCAATAGCCATTCCTTTTTGTACTTTCTTCAATCCTAGTACGCTAAAAATAATACCAACCACACCCGGGAAGATAGCATAAGCGCCAAGGCAAGGCACAAAAGATATGATGAGAGCCAAAATGCCTAATATCATTCCGACTAATCCCATAGCATTCATTTTTTCATTGTTGTTTTCCATAGTTTTTAAGGTTTAATAATTTGCACAAATATAGATATTAAATGTTACCCACTCTCTTTTATAAATTTTAAGTAATACGTTCAATACAAAATGTTTTGATTTTTCTGGTCAATTTTTTTTCGACTTTAAAAAGAACGCATCCCTTTTCATGAACTGCTCAATTTCAGATGAATGGGAGCTCTCTCCAACTAGAAACGACCTCGACTTAATTTTCTTAAGGGTTTCAAGATGGCTTTCTGAACAACCGTTGTCATGTACGAAGTAATTGTCAAAGGGGTTTCCCCAGCGACAAAAGCTTCTTTTTTATTCCATTTCGGTAGGCAAGTCAATTCGAAAAGAATCTTCTTCTTGTTTTTTCACAATGTCACGGTAAAGTACATTTCGTCGGATTCGTAAAATTCGTAAAGGCAGTCATCGAGAAGAGATATGCTTATGACGATTCCGTTCTTTTCGTCGGTTTGAAGTTGACCACCTTGAAGACGTTGAATTTCATAATCCTTAGACATGGAACCTAAGGTCAAACTTTTATAGGTCATTTGGTAAGTCCAAATCGAATCCTTTTTAACTTCCTGAAAATCAAGCGTAACCTGAGCTGTATTGGAGGTGTTCTTTCCTTGGTTGATGAGCAACATTTCACCAGCGTATGTGCCAATGAAATCCTCTATTTCTATACTTTGGGATTTGCCCACGAAGGAAACACACCCGAGAAAAAAAACGAGAAAAAACCGAAGCATCTTAGTTATTCAATGAATCAATCAATTGATTGAATGTTTCACTTGGACGCATGGCTGATTCTAAGGTGGAACTGTTTGGATGGTAATAACCTCCCAAATCGATTGCTTTTCCTTGAGATTGATTCAATTGTTCAATGATCTTTCCTTCATTCGATGAAAGCGCTTCGGCAATTCCTTTAAAATGTGCGTTCAATGCAGCATCTTCGGATTGATTGGCCAATGCTTCTGCCCAATATTGCGCCAAGTAGAAATGACTTCCGCGGTTGTCGAGTTGACCCACTTTTCGCTCTGGCGACTTTTCATTGTCCAACAATTTGCCGGTTGCTTCATCAAGCGTTGTGGCCAGCACTTGCGCTTTTTTGTTTCCAGTCGTCACCGCCAAATGCTCCAACGAGGCAGCAAGAGCAAGGAATTCGCCCAAAGAATCCCAACGCAAGTGTCCTTCTTGGATGAATTGCTCCACATGCTTTGGCGCAGAGCCTCCTGCACCTGTTTCAAACAAACCACCACCATTCATTAAAGGAACGATGGAGAGCATTTTCGCACTTGTACCCACCTCGAGGATCGGGAAAAGATCTGTTAAGTAGTCTCGCAAGACATTACCTGTCACTGAAATGGTATCTAAGCCTTGTACGATGCGCTCAATGGTGAAACGCATGGCATCATCTGGACATAAAATGTGAATTTCTAGTCCCTTGGTATCGTGATCTTTCAAATATTCACGCACTTTCGCAATCAATTGTGCATCGTGTGCTCTGTTTTCATCCAACCAGAAAACTGCAGGGGTGTTGGATAGGCGAGCACGTGTAACGGCCAACTTAACCCAGTCACGAACAGGTGCATCTTTCACTTGGCACATTCTCCAAAGATCTCCCGTTTCTACCGTGCTCTCGAGTAATGTATTTTCGTTTTGATCGATCACACGAATAACCCCATCTGCTGGAACTTCAAAAGTTTTGTCGTGAGAACCGTATTCTTCTGCCGCCTGCGCCATTAAACCAACATTCGGTACTGTTCCCATGGTGACAGGGTTGAATGCACCATGTGTTTTGCAGTAGTCAATCATCACCTGATAAATTGTGGCATAACTACTGTCTGGAAGGACCGCTTTGGTGTCTTGATTTTTGCCTTCTGCATTGTACATGCAACCAGAGTTTCGAATCATGGCTGGAATTGAGGCATCTACAATCACATCACTCGGGACATGAAAGTTGGTGATGCCACTGTCGCTGTTGACCATGGCTACACCCGGACCATTCGTATAGCACGACTTGATATCCGCAAGGATTTCATTTTTTTGTGCTTCAGGCAATGTTGCAATTTTCGACTCAAGATCCCCAAAACCATTTCGAACATTCACTTCAAGTTGAGATAACACAGCAGCATGCTTTTCGAAAACGGGTTTGAAAAATGTCTCTACCGCATAACCAAAGATAATTGGATCAGAAACCTTCATCATCGTTGCTTTCAAGTGCAATGAAAACAATACATTCTGCTTCTTGGCATCAGTGACTTGTTGTTCCAAGAAGGCAATCAATTTTTTGCGACTCATGAAAGTTGCATCGATGATTTCGCCGGCTTTTAGAGGCGAATTATTTTTCAATACTGTCGAGTTTCCGTCTGCTCCTGAGAATTCAATGCGGTAAGTCCCTTCGTTTTGTAGAGTAAGAGATTGTTCGTTGTGGAAGAAATCACCCTCATTCATGTGTGCAATGTGCGTCAATGAATTTGCTGACCATGCCCCCATGGAATGTGGATGCTTTCGTGCATAATTTTTTACAGAAAGAGGTGCTCTTCGGTCCGAGTTTCCTTCGCGAAGAACTGGGTTCACCGCACTTCCTTTGATTTTATCGTAGCCTGCACGTGCTGCTTTTTCTTCATCCGTATTGGGTACATCAGGATAAGATGGAATCGCGAATCCTTGAGCTTGAAGTTCAGCAATGGCCTCTTTTAATTGAGGAATGGACGCACTGATATTTGGTGTTTTAATGATGTTCGCTTCGGGCGTTGTCGCCAACTTACCCATTTCTAAAAGGGCATCTGGGACACGCTGTCCTTCTTTAAGATGATCTGCAAAAACGGACAAGATACGAGAAGCAAGAGAAATGTTTTTGGTCTCAACGGAAATGCCAGCACTCTTTACATAAGATTGAACGATGGGCAAAAACGAATACGTCGCCAACATGGGTGCTTCATCGGTCAATGTGTAGGTGATTTTAGCTGCAGAGGTGCTCATACGTGAAGGAGTTTTGTGTAAATGATTTTGTTCTTTAAAACGAACACAAATGTAGCGGTTTGAGGTGGTTATATCAACCGAAAAGCAATGTTTTTATTCAAATAATCAGGGCAATAGCACGTCATTTTTAACCAAAACGGAGAACTTTTGAGCGCCAACATCAACGAAATGATGGTTGTCAAACCAAAAACGCAATTGCTTCAATTCGCCAATGTCTTTTTCGATGTAATTCAGATACCGTGTATTTTCTTTTGCCAGGTATTTCGCCATGAGTTGACTGCATTCTACGGAGCGTTCGCTGGGCTTATAAAAAGGTGCTGTGATCACAATCAATTCAATGTGATGCTTTTTACAGATGGATTTAATGTGCTTGAAATAGTGTTTTGCAGTGCTGCTGTTCAATACGGGCTTAGGATAATGAGCCCGATCAATATCCTGCAAGGTGCGAATGCTGTCTTGTGGCGTAGGCGAAATGGGCCTATAACCATTGAGTGTTGGAAGCCGACCGATTTGTTGCCACGGGTTGGTCAATAATATGAGGCTGTTTCCATTGTGTCGGTAGAGTGAGGAAAGATATTTAACCCATTCGAAGGGCGATGAACGGTTAATTTCAGATTGAATAAAAAGGTTTTTGTTGTAGTAATATTTCAGATAGTGAATGTCGCTTTTCAATTTGATGGTAGATTCATTCAAGAAATCTTCTGGTTCGATATTGATGATGAGTGCATGCGATGGAAGTCGCCCAAATTGCTGCATGAGGTCAAGCACTGCCGCACACCACCCCAGATGCTTTGAGGCCTCTGCAATTGAATACGTTTTTGGACCAAAAACTTTTGGAACGAGACCATCTAAAACACGCGATGAGCCCAATAGTAAAGTGTCGCAATGAACCTTCTGTAAGTAGTAATTCAAGTGACCATTGGCGTAATGAAAATGATTGGAGGCATACTTTTTATCGAAATACCAAGCGAGTCCTCTATCCACACCAATAAGGAGGAATAAAACAATGCCGATTTTCCAGAGTGTTTGTTTCATCAGAACTGAAAATAAATAAACTGTGCGCCACCTGATACACCAAGAAGAAGCACACTTGTGATCAATAAGATGTATATGCTGTAGCGATAAACTACATTCTTTTTTCGAAATGCGGTGAAGGGCTGAAAGGGTATTTGCGCTTCCAGAAAAATCAAGATCAAGGCACCAATGATCGCTCCCGAAAACCGATTGTCAGCAAGGATAAAATAAAGGTCAAAAGGCACGAGATGAACTATTTTATTCACTATCGTCAGTGCTTGATCCACCGATTGGGAACGAAAGAAAATCCATCCCAAGCAAATCAAATGAAAAACGATGAACATGGAAATTCCTTTAAGGAACATGCCTCTCGCGGGCAATAGTCGATGAAAGAACTTTTCAATCGACAGGAAAAATCCATTTAATGCGCCCCAAATGATAAAGGTCCAATTTGCGCCATGCCACAAACCACCTAGCACCATGGTTGTCATCAAATTGAGGGATGTGCGGAATTTACCCCCTTTGTTGCCTCCCAATGGAATGTAGAGGTAATCCTTTAACCATGTAGACAATGAGATGTGCCAATTCCGCCAGAAGCTGGTCATTGAGGTCGAAAAATAGGGAGTTTTAAAGTTCTCCATCAATCGTATGCCCAGCATGCGCGCAATACCTATGGCCATGTCTGAATACCCAGAAAAATCGCAATAGATTTGTAAGGCGAACATGTAGGTCGCGAAAAGCAAAAATCCTCCGCTCTGGTGGCTATAACTTTCGTAATAGGTGTCAACAAACATAGCAGCATGATCGGCAACGACGACTTTTTTGAACAATCCCCAAATGAATAGGAGAAGACCATCGCGCAGGTCCTCAGATTCCAGTTTGATGTCATCCCGTTTGACCTGTGGTAGCAGGTCACCTGCCCGCTCGATTGGTCCCGCAACGAGTTGAGGAAAAAATGAAACGAAAAGTGCAAATTTCCCGAAATGCCTTTCTACGGGAAGGTTCCCACGATACACATCGATGGAATAACTGATGGTTTGAAAGGTATAAAAGCTTATGCCTACGGGCAATAAAAGTTGTAGTGACGAGGCATGATATTCAGCGCCAAAAGCGTGAAAAACATGCTGCATCAGGTCTTGGAAGAATCCAAGGTATTTGAAGGTAAATAGGAGTCCGAGATTTAGAATAATACTGAGCGAAAGGCCGTATTTCCTCAAACGCTGATCATTAGAACCTGTCATGTACAGGCACAAAAAATAATCGATTGCCGTTGAGATGAGAATGAGAACAATATAAATGGGTTCCCAGCTCATGTAAAAAAAGTAACTGGCAATTAGCAGCAATAGCCAGCGCCATTTTTTCGGTGCAATCCAGTAAAGAGTAAAAATTACTCCGAAAAAAACGATAAATTCAATACTGTTGAATAGCACAGTGCTTATTTAAGTTGAGTCAAATATGCAATCATTTTTTTGAATGCCCTAGCACGGTGACTCTGTTCACTTTTTTCGTGCAGCGACATTTCTGCAAATGTTCGGGTGGATTCTTCAGGATAAAAAATGGGGTCGTAGCCAAAACCTTCGGTTCCCAATTTCTCCATACCAATCATACCTTCCACTGTGCCGTCAAAAAGCGTTTCTTCGCCATGAATGATGAGTGCAATACTCGTTCTGAAGCGCGCCGAACGGTCCGAATGGACTGAAAGATTTTCGAGCAACAAGTCCATGTTGGCATTGGCATCCCTTTCAGGACCTGCATACCGGGCTGAATACACTCCTGGGGCCTTATCGAGGGCTGTTACTTCCAAGCCAGTATCGTCTGCAAAGCAATTTAAGCCGAATTTTGAATACACGTATCGCGCCTTTTGAAGGGCATTTTCGGTCAATGTATCGCCAGTTTCTGGAATGTCTTCTTCGCAACCGATGTCTTCCAAGGATAGAATTTCGACGCCATTTGGCATGAGTGATTGAATTTCTCTTGCTTTATGGGTGTTGTGTGTGGCGAAGACTAGGCGTAGAATCATTGCATCGATTTTTGAAGTTAAATTTAAGTTGTTTCGTCAGATATTGACCATTTCTTAATTCATAAAAAAAGGCCTCCCGAGGGAAGCCTTCAAATTGCAGTACCAATTTGATTATTTTTTCATGAATCCAAGGATGGAAGAAACCAATCCTAGTCCAGATCCGACAAGGAACAAGATCAATCCCATTCCGTAAGAGAACATACCTGCGCTATCACCGATATCACGAGACCATTTCATGGAGATCAACATCAATAATGCAGACATCACCAAAGTTCCGATAGAGAACAAATGTTTTTTGTTTGATAGGAAAGAGAAAAGTCCCATCAATCCTGCCAATACAAGAATAATCGTTGCAACAGTTGAGTTGTCTTCATCTGCTCCGTTCCAAAGTGAAGACAATTCTTCAACCATTTCGTTTCCTGAAATCATCGGGAAAAAAGTAGATACAATCACCAATAGTGCTGCACCCAATCCAATCATAGTGTTTTTACGCATGTTGTTTAAGTTTAGTTTGGCCAAAGATATATATCCGAATAGAACTTCATTTTTAAGTTATAGTTAAACTTGCTTTTGTAGTTGTTGAAAAAATATTTAAAATAAAGGTAATCAAATACTTAAAAAATATTTGTTTGTGTAAAAGTTCTGGATATAACCAAATTTTTGGGATGAATTAAATGGTATTTTTATCCCCGCCCCGGGTTTTAACCTGGGGTATAATGAGAGTAATTGATGAAATGAATGAACCAAAGAAATGGTTTGCCCTTGGGAAATTTTGGAATTGTCTTTACCTATCAAGAAGCCTAATTCATTTTAATGAAAAAGCAAAAGGTAGTGTTCCCGATAGGCGTTTACAGAATACCGTTCTTCAATGGTTAATCGTCCGGCCTCACCAATCTGTTTTCTCAGTTCGCCATCTTCCAATAGACTCATTAAACAGGATTCCCATTCTTCCGGCGTTTGGGCTAAATATCCATTGATCCCGTCGTGCACAATGGAGGTGTTCACTCCAACTGGTGACATGACCGCTACAATTCCTAAGGACATGTATTGCAATCCTTTGAATCCGCATTTTCCTTCCGACCAAATGTCATGGCGCAAGGGCATAATTCCAATCGTGAACTGCTGCAAATCTGCGATTTCTGTTTCTTTGGCCCACTTCACAAATTCAAAAGACTTCAAATCGAACTTAGGATCTTCATTGGAAATGACACGGAAAATGAAATCGTGTTTTTCTTCAAGCTTCTTCAAGACAGGGATGATGTCGTCTAAGTATTGACTTGTGGTATGAGTACCTGTCCAACCGATAATGGCTTTTTCACGCTGGTGATCGGTGCGCACATTGTGGTGATTCTCGGTGTCGATGGTGGTTGGGATAATCTGAACATTGGGATTGAATTGCCGCGCATAACTGGCGAGGTATTCATTTCCAGCTGTTACTTTGTCTGCCCATTTGATGCAGTATTTCACTTTCCAGTAAGCCTTTAATCGATGGAATTTGGCGTTCGTTTCACTGTAGTTGGGCAGCCATATGGCGTCGTCGAAATCATAAATGTATTTTCTACGAAGTACTTTAGCCACGAACCACTCAAGTATCGGCGGTCCAATATGGGCCATTTCACGGTGAATGAAAATGTGATTCGCTTTACGCAGTTTGAAAAGAAGAACGAAACGTCGCCCAAAACTTCTGATTATTCCCCAAGCTTTTTTGAATGTATTGCCTTGAGAATAAAGCGTTCTCCACGTTTTGTAGTCGTAAAAGGGGTGAACTTCGACGTGATATCCCTTAGACCTTAAATCTTCGATGTACTGTTCAAAACGAAACCGCTGGGAAGGCGCTTCTCCGTAGGGATAGGGTACAAGAAAAAAAATCGTTCCAGGCATCGCTCAAAGGTAGTGATTATAAAAATGCTTAGGGATTCACTAGTTTTCAGGCTTTAACTGCGTATAGATGCTGAAATATGTATTTACACCATTTTCTAAGCCATAGAATTCCTGAGCTCCAATGACTGTGCGTTCTTTGTTGAAGTCATGTATTGGAAAGGAAAATGCATCATATGCTGCTGGATTTGTTTCTTCCAAAACAGCACCTGCCTTGTACTTTTCAATCACAAGATTTGTATCTCCAACTCCTGCATTGCACACAATGGGAATCCCCATGGCCATCAATTCACCTTGCTTGGTGGGTGAAGAGGCCTGTTTGGAAAAAGAAGGGCGAATGAAAAACACGGACAAATCAAACAAACGAATGTACTTCGGCACTTCTTTGTGAAGGCAGGAGCTTATGATGATTGCCTCATTTTCAATGTGTTTTTCACGGGCCTTCGCATAGATCGTTTCTGGCGCCTCACCACTGACAATCAAGAACCTCCAAGATGCATCTTTGCTTCTTAGTGATTTGAAAAAATCAAGCATTTCTGGCAACATGTACCAGGTGCCTATGGAACCTACGTACCCCAATATCTTGGTGTTTTCTTCGATGCCAAGTTGGGTTCTGAGGTCTACCAAGTCACGTTCAATTACCTTGTTCTGATCAAATAAATTCAAATCAGCACAGCAGGGAATCACAAAGATCTTAGTTCCTGAAATGGCAAAGTCCTTCTCAATAACTTCTTTCCCTTTGTGGGTCAAAGAAACGATGGCATCTGATTCATTAAAAAAGCGTCTTTCTTTCTTTTTGAAATAGGAATAAACGGTTTTAAAAAGTGGATTTGACAATTTCCAGATGCCACCTTCCACACGTTCGTCGGCCCAAAAACCGCGCATATCAAATAAGAATTTTGTCCCGAAGCGGGTTTTCATACCCATTCCAACCAAGGCAGAGATGTAACTTCGGCAGTGGATGATGTCAAAACGATGTGTTTTATGAAGTGAATGGGCTAACTTTTTCATGCGTTGCACATCATAAATCGTCGAAAGGAGGGGTGGCTTTTTGGTGTAGGACAATGGATGCCATTCTATACCGGCATCGCTGCAAATTTGCCGGATGGTTGATTCAAATTTTTCAAAACGCTCCTGTTTTTCAAAACTGATGAGATGAAACTGACATCCTTTCTTGGTTAGTCCTACAAGGTAGGGCAGGACTTGCGATTGACCGAGCGGGTCGGTCATTCCGTCGTAGGAGATGTAGAGGATTTTTCTCAAATCAAATCGAATTAGGCCTCCATCCATTTGGAGTACCAGAGCTGGAACATGAGCATGTACCAGAGTTTGGTGTCGAGTTCTTTCTTCCCATTGTAAAAATCATCTTTCAAACGTTTGACGAACATCGGCTGAAAAATTCCTTGTTGAAGGATGCGTGACGAGGACAGTTGTTCGTGGACCAAATCGCGCAGATCGGTTTGTAACCATTTGGCGATCGGCACTGCGAATCCCATTTTTGGTCGGTCGAGCAATGATTTTGGAATGTGCTGGTGAACAATTTCCTTGAGAATATACTTTTTTATGCCGCCGTGGTACTTGAGATGATCGGGCAATTGCGCTGCCCATTCAATGACGCGATGGTCTAAAAAGGGTTCACGGCCTTCCAAACTTACAGTCATCGTTGCACGATCCACCTTCTGAAGAATGTCATCAGGTAAGTATGTCTGGTAATCGATGGCCATCATGTAGGCCAAGGGACTGTAAAATTCCTGTTGCAGTTCAGAGGACATGTAGTTTGTTGGCAAATGATTTGCCGGATTTAGCAAGACTTGAGCATTCATTTGGTCATCGGTATACTGCTGACTCAAGCTCAACATGATTTGTTGTGAACTTGGGTTGCGAAGAATTCCTTTCAGCTTCTCGTAGCGGTTGTGAAAATTGTATTTGTTGCGCAGCACGGGGATGCGTTCAGAGGGAACACGTTCCATGACAGAAGCCATTGATGTGCGCACAAATTTCGGCAGTTGTTCCATCTTCTTCCCATAGCGCATCAAGTAGTCGTAGCGGTTGTATCCCGCAAAAACTTCATCTCCAGCATCTGCACTTAGAGCAACGGTCACTTCTTTTCGTGCCATTTTACTCACTAAGGTAGTTGGTATGGCACTGCTATCTCCAAAAGGTTCGTCGTAATAAAAAGGGAGTTCAGCAATCAGTTCAACGGCTTCTTTTTCTGTACAATCGATTTGTGTGTGGTCGGTGCCTAAATATTTTGCGACATCTGCCGCGTAGGGCGCTTCGTTGAGTCCAATATCTGGAACGCCAACGGTATAGGTTTTCAGTTTTTCGGTGCGGTCTTTTTGCAATAGGGCTGTGACGCATGCAGAGTCGTAACCACCGCTTAAGAACACGCCAACAGGCACATCAGCAACCATGCGGTATTCGCAGGCCGACTGAATGATTTTTTCTGTTTCCTTGATCGCCTCCGTCTCGCTGATGTCTAATTTCGGTCGGTTGTAGGCGTCATAAACATTCCAATAGCATGTCGGTCTTGGAATGTTCAGTGTTTCTTCAAGTTTGAAGTTCAAGTAATGCCCGGGAGGCAATTTAAAGGCATGCTTGAAAATACAGTGTGGAGAAGGTACATTTCCATATTGCATGTATGCGGAAACAGCATTTAAATCGATTTCTTTTTTGAAGGCTGGGTGCGCGTGAAAGGACTTTAATTCCGAAGCAAACAGAAACAAGTCGTCTGCATGATAATAAAAAAATGGTTTTACACCAGCGCGATCTCGGGCAATAAAGACAGATCCTTCGGTGTTGTTTACAAGGACGAAAGCAAACATGCCAATGAACTTGTCCAAGCACGCTGCTCCCCATTCTCTGAAGGCGTGAAGAATCATTTCAGTATCAGAATGGCCCGAAAAACTGTGACCAAGCTTTTCAAGTTCGCGTTTGATTTCTTTGTAATTGTAGATTTCACCGTTGTAGGTAATGGTGAACTGACCAAAAGCCATAGGTTGGTGTCCCGTTTCCGAGAGGTCAATGATGGAAAGTCTGCGATGACCAAGTCCGATGCTTGCGTTTCTGAAGCTGAGCAAGGTCGTACCGCTGCCATCGGGTCCACGGTGAACTTGCTGATCGGTCATGGCCCGAAGCACATCTGCATTCGACCTGTTTTTCAAGTCAATAAAGCCAGCTATTCCACACATGCTACGAATGTAAGTACTTCTCGTGAAATTAAATACCTTGCAGATAAATTCGTAACGCAATTCATCAAGGTCGTTAACGTATATTTATGGACTTCAATTGATTGCAATGACGCGTAGACATGTCAAATTTTTGTTAAGTGCACTTGTTTTGCTGCTCGTGGGACTATTCTATTGGAGGAGCACCCAAACAAAACGCGTCGAGCACAAGCAGGAAAACAAAACGTATTCAGTCGATTCAATTGTTCCTATTTTGTACAAAGATTCAAGTCTTGTGGAGTACGAGGGAATCTTAAAGCCAGTTGGGATCAAGAATGTGTCTTTCTCCATTCCAGGCACTTTACTTCTCGGTGACTTTTCTCTTGAGGTGGGAAAAACATTTCAAGAAAATGACATCTTGTACAAACTGGACATGTACACACTCTACAAGGACATTAGCGCAAAGAAGAAAGAGTTGAAGGCCCTTGCCGAACGATTAAACCAAGAAATAGCAATCGACTACGGTTCACAATCGGATCTGTGGGATTCCTTTACATCCACCTTGCTTCCGACGAAACGGCTTCCAGCTTTCCCTCCGTTCATCAAAGAATCAAAGAATAAGAAAATGCAAGAGTTTACGGAAGCGTATAAGGAGGTGGAAAAGTTAGAGGAAAGCATCGAAGCGTATTATTTCTTCGCGCCTTTTTCTGGAACTGTTTTATCAATCAATAAAAAAATAGGCGATCAAATTCATGTTGAAGAGTGTGTCGCGCAAATTGCTCCTTTTCAAATTTATTTTGTTGAATTTAAAATCCCCAATGAAGATGCCTTTGTCCTTAAACGGAAGGATGAGGTGTCCATGATTCAAGGAAACAAGCAACTCAAAGGTCGAGTTGCAAAGATTACCCAGAAGGGCGATGGTCCCTTTTCCAAGGTTGAATGCAGCATTTCAAGTAAGGTCTCTACGATCGGTCAAAAGGTCAAGCTTCAGCTTCAGCGGAACTTAGTGTACTTTTTTGTCCCATATCATTTGGTGCGATCAAACGCCTTATGGATTTATCGCTCAGGAAGATCGATGAAAATCGAAGCGACAATTTTAGCATGGAAAAAAGATGCTGTGGCGATCAAAGAATTAAAGCCTGGAGACCTCGTGCTGAGAAAGTCGCCTAAGTCAAGGACAATTTCGTGTAAATGAATCAATCCAATGAATGAAGCAAATCATTCAGTCTTGACCTTAACAGGGTTAATTCATTCAGCGCTTTTCCTTCGTTCATGCGAACGAAAAGATATTTCCAGCGGTAAGCTGTTTTAGAGAAAAATCGAATGTAGTAATAGGCGAACATCCCTGTAATCGGCATGGCACAAAAGTAAAGTACCTTGGCGAATAGACCGAGATGAAAGAGCATTCCTGCTCCCCAAAGCAAGAGCCCGTAATTCAGCGGATATAGGACCAAGCCCAATAAGATGGCTATAGGGGCGTAGTATTCTACATTTTTAATCAACCTAGGCATGAGTAGGTCGGTCCCTTTAAAGGGCACAATACTGTGAATTAGTCCGAAGATGAAAACTGGAAAGCCAAGTAGGGCATACATCACTGAAAAGAGCAATTGTAGGCTGTAGGCGCTTAACTTAAATCGCTTATTCAAAAAGTCCTGTCGAATTTTTAATTTTTCAGTCTGCCAGTGGATTTGATTCACCAAGGATTGAATTTCTTCGATCAGGTAGGGCTTCAACAATTGAATTTCCTCAATGTGCTCGCTGATTTGTTTCAACTGTTCAACGCGCGACTCAACATTTGCTTTTGACTTGTCATCTTTCACAATGTCATACACATCATCAATCAACTGCTCTTGTTCCAAGGAATCTGTTGTCACCAAGACACGCTCCAGATGTTTACGGAAACGTGCCGTCAATTTTTTTGCAGCAGCACTTGGGTTTTCGGCAAATTCATCGAGGTGATCCGTAACAGATAGACCTTGTTCAACGGTTAGCATCACCGAGCTTCTGAATTTTTCTCCTTGTGAATAAAAGATGCCGATTGGAATGACCTTGAGATTTAAAATTCCTTGATGACGTTTTTCCACTTCCAAGGCGATGCGTGCCGTTCCAGATTTAAGTTCGCGCAGCTGTCGTTCCATCATGCTATTTCCTTCCGGAAAAACAAGCAGTGTCTTTCCTTCTTCAAGCACTTTGTAGCAGGCATCGAAGGATGCATTGTTGTCAACCCCTTCCGTTTTGTTGTCAATTGTGCGATTGATCGGAATCATTCCTAAACTGCCCAAGATTCTGCGCTTCAACGGTGTATTGAAAAAAGTACCCTTCGCCATGAAATAGATCGGTTGCGAGATGCTTTGGGCAATAACCCAAGCATCCATCATCGTATTTGGATGATTTGCTATGATGATGATTGGTCCATCGTGACGCAGATTTTCCTTATGCCGTATTTTGATTTCACGGTAATACAGGCGAATGCCAATTCCAATGATAAATTTTAAAAGTCGGTAAAGCATAATTCGTTAAGTACTCGAAGGTACATTTTTTTACGAAAATTGAGGATGCAATTCTTTACTTCTTACCTTTACCAAATGGAGCAAATCCCTGTAATTTATCTCAATAGCAATGACGGAACAGGTATTCTTGCCTTTGGTGAAGATGACCGTTTAAGCTATGCTGAAGGTCAAGTACTCCCAGCCATGGATGCCTTTCTTCAAAAGTACAAAGGGGCTTGGCTGTTTACGGCCTTGTCGTATGAGCTGAAGAATGAAATCTGCGGTTTAAGTTCCAACAATCGCGATGAAATGCAATTTCCAACAGCCATTTTATGGAAACCCGCGTATGTGGTGCGGATCAATCGCGAAAATGTTGTTTTTCTTCAAGGCACTGTAGATTCCTTTAGCGAGGCCTTCGTGAGCAATTTCATGGAAGAGGAAATGGACACCAACTTTCATCACCCACACATTGATTTTACCCCCTTAATTGATAAGCAGACTTATATTGCCACAGTCAATCAACTGAAAGCCCATCTGCAACGTGGGGATATTTATGAAGTGAATTTCTGCCAGGAATTTTATTCTCACAATGCCGTGATTGAGTTTCCAACGGATGCTTATTTTAAACTGAATACGCTTACCCGAACGCCATTTTCGGCCTACCTTCGAATGGATGAATTTAGCGTATTATGCTACAGCCCAGAACGCTACATCCGCAAGACGGGGTCAACGCTCATTTCTCAACCCATCAAAGGAACAGCGCCGCGCGATGCCGATGCGGAGAAAGATGCTGCCTTGGCAGATTGGTTAAAAAACGACCCGAAAGAACGCTCTGAAAATGTGATGATTGTTGACCTTGTGCGCAACGATTTGTCCAAGGTGGCTAAAAAGGGAACCGTTCGCGTGGAAGAACTTTGTGGCATTCATACCTTTGAAACCGTGCATCAAATGATTTCAACCGTGGCGTGCGAGGTGCGTGAGGAGGTAAATTTTACTGATATTTTACGCGCTACTTTCCCGATGGGCTCCATGACAGGTGCGCCCAAATACCGCGCGATGGAACTGATCGAAGCGCATGAATCGTTTCAGCGCGGTCTGTATTCTGGTAGCATCGGCTACATCGATCCAAACGGAGACTTTGACTTGAATGTGGTAATTCGTACGGTCATTCACAATGCGAAAACAGGATACCTTTCCTGTGGAGTGGGCAGTGCAATTACCATTCAATCCGACCCAGAAAAGGAATTTCAAGAATGTTTGGTGAAGGTGAAGAAAATTATGGATGGCGTAAATGCATAAGTTAATTCAACAGATTACTACCTTCTTTTCTGCACATCCTGCCGAACGCTACTTTCTTGCCTGCAGTGGGGGTATTGATTCAATGGTCCTTGCTAATCTTCTGCTTGCTAATAATTTACCCCTTGAATTGGTGCATGTGAATTATGGCCTTCGGGGTGAAGCTTCGGATGGAGATCAATTGTTTCTTGAGGATTTTTGCAAAACGAATGGCATTCCATTCCATGGCAAAAAGGTCAATTTGAAGGAGTTTTTGAGTGAACACGGCGGAAATTTACAAGAAGAGGCACGCAAGGTGCGCTATACTTTTTTTGAAGAAATTTTGGCAAAGAAAGGAGGTAAACTTGTCTTGGCGCACCATGCAGATGACCAGGTGGAGACCTTTTTCTTGAATTTGGCGCGCGGAGGCGGCATGATGGGATTGTCGGGAATGTTAGCCGTCCATGGTCATTATTTAAGGCCCTTGTTGCCCTTTCGAAAGCAGCAACTTCTAGACTATGCTCATGAACGTGATTTGACATGGCGAGAAGATCATTCCAATGCCGAAAGCACCTACTCAAGAAACAAGTTGCGCAACATCATCCTTCCGGAATTAGGCGCTTCATTCCCTGATTTGGTGGATCAAATTACCTTGTTAACGCGCATTTTTCAAGAAAATCAAGCCGATCTGGCAAAAAACATCGCGTTGAAAATTTCTTCATTCCCATTAGAAAATACGATTCCGATAAACGATTATAAGGCGCTCGATGAAATAGAAAAAATAGAACTGTTGCGTCAATTTAACATCCCAGTAGGTTTCTTGTCTGAAGTGAATAAATTGGCAGCATCCGAAAAGGGGAAAGTGTTGAATTTTTCAGGCGACATGCCTGGCCGAATGGTCCGCGAACGGGATGGGTTTTATGTAGAAAATGACCTTGTAAATGAGCAAAAACAAGTGGGAACTTTGGTGATCGAAGCCAATGCTACGCTACCAGAGGAATATATAAAATCAGCCATTTACCTCAATCCGAATGTGATCGGCGGCGAACTTAAGCTGCGTTTTTGGCAAGTCGGAGACCGCATCAAACCCATCGGAATAAACGGTTCCAAATTAATCTCAGACATCTTGACCGATGCGAAAGTTCCCCATCACCTGCGTCAAGCACAACGAGTTCTTGTCGATGATCACCGAATTTTATGGTGTGTCGGTCATGCCGTGAGTCGAGAAGTCATTGCTGCGAAAGGCCAGCCGTGCATCAAAGTGACTGTGAACGATTAAATTTACACCATGAATCATCCCTTACCCGAAGCATTTCAAGCGCGCATTCAACAGGAATTGTTTCCAGGATTGGAGTTGCTTCATGCCCTAGATACACCCTCACCCATTTCAGTGCGTTTTCACCCAAATAAACACCATGCTGATCTCGGTGTGCGAAGTGAGGTTTTATGGTGCGAATCGGCCGTTTACCTGAATGAAAGACCGCAGTATGTCTTCGATCCCTTGTTTCACGCCGGGGCATATTATCCCCAAGAGGCAGGATCCATGGTGCTGGATGCGGTGCTGCGGCAATTGCATTTGCCTGCCGATGCAAAAGTACTGGACTTGTGCGCCGCACCTGGAGGGAAAAGCACACTCATCGCTTCATTTTTAGAGAATAAGGGAATCCTTGTTGCCAATGAAGTCATCCAGCAACGGGCGCGAATTTTAAAAGAAAATTTGAATAAATGGGGGTATTCCAATACTGTAGTCACCAATAACGATCCGGCAGATTTTCAACGCTTGCCGCAGTTCTTTGATCTGATGGTTCTCGATGCGCCCTGTTCAGGAGAAGGGATGTTTCGAAAAGATCCTGCGGCCCGTGATGAGTGGTCAGAAGACAATGTTCGTTTGTGTTCGGGACGTCAAAGGCGCATTGTTATGGATGTGTGGGATGCCTTGGTGCCCGGTGGACTTCTCGTGTATTCGACCTGTACCTTCAATGCCAACGAAAATGAAGACAATGTGCATTGGTTTATGCAAGAACTCGGTGCCGAATTGATTCCTTTAGATCTCCCAGCGCCAATTGTCCAAGGACGAAACGGAATAGGGCATTATTGCATTCCCGGAATAACCGAGACAGAGGGATTTTTTATTGCGGTTCTTCAAAAGCCAAATGAAACATTGATCAGGCAACGGTTTACCCGTAAAAGTGAATTTCGCGACCAAAAAGACCCACTTGATTGCGAGAAATATGTGGATTTGACAGAAAGTGATGTGATCAATTGGAACGAAAAGCTCCTTGTTCTGCCTAGCGTGCATGTGGATTCAATGCTTCATGTTCAAGCACAGATGCGTTTGCAGAAACTAGGCACGATGGTCGGGGAGATTTCCAGAAAAGGAATCATTCCAAATGAAGAATTGGCCTTAAATCCCTTTTTGAATTGTTTCGCAGGGCGAATTGAGGTGACAAAAGAACAGGCCCTACATTTTCTACGGGGTGATACCTTTCCTTTATCTGGAGAACATGGCTTTCAGTTGATTACATTTGAAAATGAGCCCTTGGGATGGATCAAACATATTGGAAATCGCTTCAATAATTTGTACCCCAAGGAGTGGCGCATTCGCAAACAGTTTTAAAGTTGGTACTTCTCTAAAATGCTTGCTGTTTAAACTATTGAAAAGGAATAAAACAATTGTAATTCAGTAGTTTCGATATTGAGCCAATTCAAAATAAGGAAATTTTACATAAGGTTAATAGAAAAAAAGCAGAAAAATGCATACGAAGTATTGAAATGCACCTTATTTTTGCATCCGAATGCCTAATCAATACCAAATCTGCTCACGCTGTGTCATGGACACAACGGATCCTTTGATCTTTTTCGATGCAAAAGGGCAGTGCAATCACTGTACTGAATTTTTGGATAAGCGTGCACGCCATCAATACCGTGGTGCAGAGAGTGACGAGGCCTTAAAAGCAATCGTTGCTGAGATGAAGCAGGCTGGAGCTGGAAAGGAATACGATTGCGTAGTTGGATTGAGCGGTGGGATTGACAGTTGCTATGCGGCGTATATTTGTCGTCAGCATGGATTGCGTGTACTTGCCGTTCACATGGACAACGGGTGGAACTCCGAAGAAGCCGTTCAGAACATCCGCACGATTGCCGAAAAATTGCACGTTGGCTACGAAAGTTATGTCTTGGACTGGGAAGAATTCAAAGATTTGCAACTGGCATTTTTGAAAGCATCCATACCCGAAGCAGATACACCAACTGATATTGCGATTTTAGCTTCTTTGCACAAGGTGGCATCCCAATATGGTGTAAAATACATTATAAGCGGTGGAAACTTTGCTACCGAGGGAATTCTCCCGAAGTGCTGGCATTACAACGCCAAAGACTTGCGTTACTTCAACCACATTCAAAAGAAATTTGGCACCCAAAAATTGAGGAAATTCCCAACGTTCGGATTCCAAAAGGAAATGTATTACAAGTTGGTCAAGCGCATGAAAATGGTGTATATGCTCAACTTGGTTCACTACGACAAGGAGGAGACGATGGCCTTCCTTCAAAAAGAATTGGATTGGAAATACTACGGTGGTAAGCACTACGAGTCAAAATACACAGGATTTATTCAGTCGTACTATCTCTTTGAAAAGTTCGGCATTGATTACCGCAGAGCAACCTTGTCCTCACAGATCTGTGCAGGCGCTATTGAACGCGACGAGGCCTTAAAGCAACTCGTTTCTAAGCCCTACGATGAGGTGAAAACCGCTGAAGAAAAGAAATACATCGCCAAGAAATTAGGGATTTCATTCGAAGAGTTTGAAGCTGTCTTGCATCTCCCAGCCCATTGGTATTGGGAATACCCCAACGATGAAAAACGCCTGAGTTTTATCTACGACACCTACCGTAAGTTATTCAAGAAAGAGAAGTTGGCTTCTTTTTAAAATTTGATGCCTTCGGCAATTTAGAATTTGATGCCTTCGGCAATTTGGTGACTTCGTCAATTCAGAATTTGATGACTTCGTCAATTTGATGCTTCGGAATTTGATGCTTCGCAATTCGTCGCCTTCGGCAATTTGGTGAATTCGTTAATTTGATGCCTTCGGCAATTCGGAGAGTCCCACACTAATGGTTTTCTTTTCAAATTCGCGCAGCGGTCAAATTCGCTTAGCGATCAAATTCCTTCAGGATCAAATTCTGTTAATTCGCGTAGCGGTCAAATTTGCGCAGCAATCAAATTCTGTATTTCGCGCAGCGGTCAAATTCGCGCAGCGATCAAATTCTGTATTTCGCGCAGCGGTCAAATTCGCGCAGCGATCAAATTAATTCGTAACTTCTACTTGAAACAGTATTCTTTTCGTACGTAAATAATCCGTACATTTGAAAAACAAGTCAAAAGCGATGAAACCAAATACAAATAGAACCTCAAGTGCTCGATTCGATGCACGTTTAACCGTTGAACAAAAAGAGATGTTTGAACGTGCGGCATTGTTGCTCGGATACAAAAGTTTATCAGAGTTCATTATTCAAACCGTTCATCAACGAGCAAAAAATGCCATCGAAGAAAATGAAAAGATTCTTGCATCCCAAAGAGATGCCGACCTATTTTTTGAATCAATATTGAGTGATCATTCGCCGAATGAGGCATTAATCGCTGCTGCAGAAAAGTATAAAAAGTCAATCAAATAAATGGAGTTCAAATCTGAATTATTGGACTCGTCACACGACAGAACGGAATTTTCATGCGGAAAAGAGGCCTTGGATCATTACATAC
The DNA here is from genome assembly GCA_903873915.1 of uncultured Flavobacteriia bacterium. Classification (GTDB taxonomy): domain Bacteria; phylum Bacteroidota; class Bacteroidia; order Flavobacteriales_D; family Crocinitomicaceae; genus M0103. The sequence goes on from CAIQQH010000030.1 coordinate 24,041, forward strand.
GCCACCAGGTGAACCAGGATGTGAAACGAAAACTTGCGGTGTGTTTTGTCGTGGCTGACAAGGACGGGATATCTAACAAGGTGATTGGATATTTCACCTTATCAAACGGAGGAATTCCAAGAGATTCTGTTCCTGAAACATATCAAAAGAAGTTTCCCTTGTCTTATCCGTCAATACCAACGACACTCATTGGAAGATTGGCCAGAGATCAACGCGCGGTAGGAAAACGAATGGGTGAGTTTCTGCTGATCGATGCGCTTTACAAGTGTTTCAATTCATCAAAAACAGTTGCTTCTTTTGCCGTTATTGTCGATCCCATTGACGATGACGCACGTTCCTTTTATGCAAAGTATGGATTCCTAAGCCTACCAGATAGTCAGCGCATGTTCTTGTCGATGAAGAAGGTGAATGAGCTTTTTAAATAATAGACAAAAGACCCTTCCGCTAATGCGGAATAAAAGACAAAAGACCCGCTGCGCTATAGGACTTGTTCACCCTTCGACTTCTAAGCCAACGAAGTATCAAATCTTTTGTCACTTGTCCTTTGTCTTGACATCTTAAAATCTTAAAGTCTTAACATCCAATTCAACTCTTCTTCGGATACGTAATCAACACCCCTCGATTCTTACCATGAAACACAAACAAGCTTCCAGCAGCGAGACCATTTGCAAAAGCCTCTTTATGTGCCTTTTCTAGATCGTCTGTACTTCCTGCTCCACCGAGAGCAGTCACAGGTATAGTAACCGCTTCAGAAATGCTCCGAATCAATGGAAGATCATAACCCGTCATTGCTCCGTCCTTATCAATGGATTGAACGATGATTTCCCCAGCACCTAAGTATTCAATTTGTTTCGCATAGTCAACAGGGTGCAGGGAGGTGGCTTTTTTCCCGTTGTTCGTCCACACCATCTGTCCGCCAAAGAGTTTTTTCTTGACATCCATGCATACCGTGATGGTTGATGAACCAAATTCATCCGCAGCTTCACGAATAAACTCGGGTCGTGCAATCGCTACAGCATTGATGATCACCCGCTCAGCACCAGCGTTGATGAGTGTTCGAATATCCTCAAGTGTTCGAATTCCGCCACCTACCGAAAATGGCATATTGGCTTCTTCACCCACTTGTGACACAAATTCTGAATCGATCAATCGGTTCTCGTTACTGGCATTGATATCCAAGAAAACCAGTTCATCCGCCTTCAAATCATTAAAAATCCGCACCGCATTGATTGGATCACCGATGTACTTGTAGTTCTTAAACGCCACAGATTTTACAAGGACATTTCCTTGGAGGAGTAGGACGGGGATTATTCTTGGGGGAGTCATTTTTTTATTAGTTACGAATTACGAATTACGAGTTTGGTGGCTGAGGTGCGATAGCAGACTCGAAGCCACGAATTATTGGTTATAATTCCATTGTCTTTTGTCTTTTGTCAATTGTCCATCGTCTTTTCTGCAAAATTACTCAGCAGTTGCAACCCCACTTCGTGGCTTTTCTCCGGGTGAAATTGTACCCCACACATATTTTCTTTTTCTAAGGCACAGACAAATTCTGATTCATAATCAGAGGTACCGAGGATGATCGATTGATCCGATGTTCGTGCGTGAAAACTGTGCACGAAATAAAAGGGATCATTGGAATTTATGCCGTTTAAATTTCTACTTTCTTTCGCATGTTTGACATCACACCAACCAATATTCGGGATCTTGTACTTTAATGTATCTTTCACCTGAAACCGAACGACATCCGCATCGAACCATCCGAGCCCTTCACAATCGCCTTCTTCACTGTGCTTCGTCATCAACTGCATGCCAAGACAAATACCAAGGACTGGCGTTTTCTTTACCAGTACCGCTTCATTCAAGGCCTCGAGCAATCCGGTGTTTTTCAAATGATCCATGGCCTTACCAAAATGCCCGACACCCGGTAAGATGAGTTGCTTTGCTGATAAAATATCATCTGGATTGGTGGTAATACGCACATCCACGAGAAGCCGGTTGAAGGCGCGTTTCACGGAGTGCAGATTGCCCATTTGGTAGTCGATGATGGTGATCATGCGCCAAGATTTTTTACAATTTCAGCAAGCTTTTCCACTTGGATTTTTCTGGAGTACTTTTCAACGCCGATGGAATTGCACGCAATTTTGCCGGTTGATTGGAATTCTTTCCATAATTGTTCAATGGTACTTAGTAAGTGAGGAGAATCACGAACAATTATTCCGGACTTTGTTGCGTTGATGATGTCTATTTGTGGTAAAATATCGGTTTCAATCGAATGGAAATAATATTTATCCTTTAGGATTCGAGCTTCTTCACTGTCAGAATAACAAAGAACAATCTTTCTTTTTAGCCCTAAATAATCGTAAATTTTTGTTCCCGTGAAATTGTAATAATTGAATAACAGCAAAACATTATCCTTGGCTAAAGATTGGAGCAATTCCCCATTCGGCAGTTTATTGTAAAGAATGACTTTGTTTTTTAAATCAGAATAGTTCGATTCAACCAGTTGTTCAATACGATCAGGACAATTTGTCCCGTAAAATTTTAAAATAAAAGGTTTTTCGGGATGGCTTTTTGCAAAATTTGAGAAGTCATTCAAGATGAGTTCGAGTGGGTGCCACTTGTAAATTGTTCCGATAAAGGAAAAGGTCAATTGACTTGAGTTTTGATGAATTTTCGAACAACGAACAATTTCTTCTTCATCAAAACCATTGGGTAAAATTTCGATTGTTTTCTCTTGGAAAAGTTGTCTAAGTTTAAGTTTAAAGAGTGTATCAACTGTTATTAATATTGAGCTTGTCTTGACTATTTTTTTTTCAAAAAATAAATCAAATTTTCGTTGAAAATTACCTTTTTTCGAACTGAAATTTTGACTCCAGGGATCTCTATAATCTGCAATCCATGGAATGTCAAATTCTTTACTCAGCTTCGATGCGTAGGAAAAAAGAACAAAAGGGTCGCCGGTTGCAATGATTGCATCAACTTTATTTTCTTTGAGGTATTCTCTCGCAAAATTGTACAACCCGGATTTCGGACCTGTGGGGGCAAGAAACTGGGTAAACTCATAAAAACCAGAAATCAATTTACGGACTACTTTAAAGCGTGAATGGCCATACTTCAAGAGCAAACGATTGCTCAAATTCGGATGGTATGGCGTGCGAAAAATGGTTCCGAATTCACTTTTTTCCTCAATGACCAAAGGTGAAGTGCCAGGTGAAATGTAATCGAGGTGGTTGCCATGCGTATTTGCCCATTGGCGGGTGATTACAACTGGCTCAATGCCAGACTCTTTCAAATGCCGATGCCAATTTAATGGTCTCAGACCGCCCACAGAGACATAGGGAGGGAAGTCATAGGCAAGAATGAGCAGTTTTTTCATTGTTTGCGAAGATAGCGAATCGAGAAATAATGAATGATTAAGAATTAGAATTTATTTCTCAAAACTGAAAACGAAATTGCAATAGTTTTAACTTTACATACACATTTTGTATGTCTAGGACCAAATTATACCTCTTTACAGCAGATTTTCCTTTCGGAACTGGTGAAACTTTTTTGGAAACAGAAATAATTTACCTTGCCAATGGATTTGATGAAGTGAAAATTATTTCACAAAATACGACAAGCAATCAATGTCGCAGTATTCCCGAAAAATGCACAGTAGAACGAATTGATTTACTTGTTTCTAGGTTTGATAAAATGAAATCCCTCCTTGGTATTTTCAATCCCTTATTTTGGCAGGAGCGAAAAATCATTAAAACCGTTTATGGTAAAAAATTAACGAAAGGAATTGTGTCAACAATGTTGATTTCTCTTTATCGTGCAATAAAGCTAAAAGCAAGAGTTGAACTGTTGAAGAAAGAAAATCAACAGGGGGTAAAACAGTTTTTTTACAGCTATTGGTGCGATGATGTAGCGTTGGGATTGGCCATGGCTCAAAAAGAAAAATCAACTATTTTTTGTTTAAGTAGAATGCACGGATGGGATGTTTATTTTGAAGCGAGTAGAGTAAACTACTTGCCATTTCGCCACTTTATCAGTGATCACTTGAAAGTAATTTTTGCAATTTCTCAAAAGGGAATCGACTATGGATTGAATGTTTGGAAAGTAAAAAACAAATCAGCGTTGCGGTTGGCACGACTGGGCGTAAAAGCTCAAAACATATGTGAAATAAATGAGAATCAATTTTTATTGGTCAGTTGTTCGAATGTCATCCCTTTAAAACGAGTAGAGTTAATTGTTCGTGCTTTGTCTGAAATGAATGATTTTCAAATTCATTGGGTTCATTTTGGAGATGGGCTTTTATTAGAGGATTCAATAGATTTGGCGGGGAATATGCTTCCTTCAAATATCACCTATGATTTCAAAGGGCGCGTGTCGAATCAACAAGTACTCGAGTGGTACGCAATGAACAACCCAAGTGCTTTTATTAACGTGAGTACTACCGAAGGAGTTCCAGTTTCCATCATGGAAGCTATGTCGTTTGGGATTCCTGTCATAGCTACTAATGTTGGCGGGACGGCTGAAATTGTAAACAATGGAAATGGGTACATTTTAAAAGCCAATTTAACACCTAAAAAATTAGCAGAGACGATAAAATCTTTTCATAGACTTACACCAACTCAAAAAGAATTGAAGCAAAAAGCTTGTTTTGAAACGTGGAAAAAGCATTACAATGCTTCAGATAATTTCTCTCAATTTGTTAACACAATTCATGATTTGTAAACCGAAAGCAATTCCTTTACATAATTATCCATTCCAAAACCTTGAGCAAACTTTCGCGCTTTTTCGCCCATCTCTAAGCGCAAATCTTCTTTTTTAAGTAAAAGTTCAATTTTATCTGCTAAAAGTTTTGGATTTCGTTCCAAAACCATAAAACCATTTTCACCTTCTTGAATAAGGTCACGGTTTCCTTTGCCATCAGTACAAACTACTGGCAGACCACAGGCCATTGCTTCGATAATTGTTAAACCAAAAGCTTCGGATTTTGAGGTGAGTAAATAACAAAAACTATGTTGTAAAAAGGTTTCTGGGGAATCTATGTTTCCATGAAAAACAATTTCTTTTTCTAATTTAAGTTCATTAACTAGTTTTTCTAATTTTTTTCGTTCAATACCATCTCCTAAACAATTCAATTTTACATCAATCCCTCTATTTTTAAGTTCATTAATGGTATAAATTGCCAATAGATGTCCTTTGTTCTCTACCAAACTACCAATTAAGGTTATCTGGTTAGAGGCGAATGAACTATAATTTCTAAATACCTTTAAATCAACAGCATTATGTAAAAGCACTTTCCGAAACATTTGAGGTAAGTTTCTTTCACAATAGACTTTGGTATTGATTGAAATAGCAATCGCAATCGTGTTTTCAGAATAACTTTTTAAAACAATTCGCTTTTCAAAAAAATCTGTTAGGTAGGATTTATTGAAAAAAGTATTGAAACCTAGTTTACGAAATTGATGCATGTTATCATGGAAATGAACAATACGCTTTGTTTTTGCCAGCAGTGAAATATGTGCTAGAACCATTTCTGTTTCAAACAAATGGGAATGAATCACATCAGGTTGGAAAGTATCTATGTATGCTTGTAATTGTTTCACTTCAACTAATGATTTCCCTGATAAGGAAGGAATAGCTTTAGCAGGAATAACTTTCCAGTTGATTGTTTTGGTTAGAAATTTGTAATCGTTTTCTGAATCAAATGTAATGAGTTGAACATCAATATTTGGAAGTGATTGAAGGGCCGAAACGCTGTTTAATGCTAAGCGCTCCGCTCCTCCTTTTTTGAGATTGGGTATGACGTGAATGATTTTCATTTATTACCTTTCGAAAAAACTAGAAAAAAGAGACTTTTGGGAATTATTTTTTTCGAAAAGTCCAAGGTATAACCAGTTTTTAACAACAATCCTAGAAGATATTTTTTTATGTTCGCTTTGTTGCCCATCTCAAGAGCGTTCTCTAAACAGTAATAATTAGAGCGACCGATAGAAGCATAAAGTGATTTGTATTTCCAACCTTTCAACTTGTGATATTCGATAATGATTTTATTTGATTGAATTGCTAATTCGTGAGATTCAATAACGGACTTTTGGCTAAAAACTCCTTGGGA
>CAIQQH010000031.1 GCA_903873915.1 uncultured Flavobacteriia bacterium
CCCCCCTATGTCCGACACCACCCAAATCACCCAAGCCCTAGTCCAATTCCGCAACGAGCGCGATTGGCAACAATTCCATGATTCAAAAAACCTAGCCACAGCACTCTCTATTGAAGTGGCTGAATTGAACGAATTGTTCTTGTGGAAAGATGTGGCAGAATCTGAAAAGGTAGATGTCAATCGATTGAAGGAAGAGCTTGCGGATGTTTTTGCCTATGCATTTTTGTTGGCGGAGAAGCATGGATTAGATGTAAAAGAGATTGTGCTCGAGAAGATCAAGCGGAATGGAGAGAAATATCCAGTGGACAAAGCCAAGGGAACAGCCAAGAAATACAACGAATTATGACCGAGGATTTTCTGAAGTCGCTTAGAATTAACAAGTACGAATTTAGTAGGGAAGGGTCTGTTGAGTATGCCTTGAACGCCTACATGAATAATTCGTGGCCTATTGTGTATATTATCAAAAACGATCAGGTTGGTGAAGCGTACATAGGCGAATCTACAAATGCCATCAGCCGAATGAACAATCATTTGGCGAACAAAGAACGATTAAGACTTAAGGATTTATTGGTCATCAGTTGCGATAAATTCAATAAATCAGCTGTGCTCGATATAGAGTCCAACTTGATTCAATACATGTCGTCAGATTCCAAGTATAAACTGCAAAATGGCAACGCGGGATTGGTAAATCACAACTATTACCAACGCGATCAATACAAAGTACTTTTTGATCAGGTTTGGGAGCACTTGCGTTCGGAGAAATACGCTACGAATCCATTGTCACGAATCGATAACTCAGATTTGTTTAAATACTCACCCTATAAATCACTGAATAGCGATCAGCACGAATCCATTCTCCAAATCTTGGAACTGCTTTCTCGGGATAAGGAAAACACCATTTTTGTGGAGGGAGGTGCTGGAACCGGTAAGACAATTCTTGCGGTGTACCTCATGAAATTGCTGAAGACGGATATTCGCGAACACCATTTGGATGAATCGGACGCTACTTACTCTGAGGAAATCAAGAAAATCCTTGCTTTCAAAGAGAAGTTTCCAAATCCGAAAGTTGCACTTGTGGTTCCCATGACTTCCTTGCGAAAGACCTTGAAAAAAGTGTTTTCAAAAGTCAAGGGGCTGAGCGGGAGCATGGTGATTGGTCCATCTGAAGCGGCTAAGGAGGAATATGATGTCTTGATTGTTGATGAAGCACACCGTTTACGTCAACGGAAGAACATCACCAACTTTGGCAGTTTTGATGAAACGAACCATCGACTGGGATTTGATAAGTATGAAGGAAATGAATTAGACTGGATCTTGAAGATGTCCAAGCATCAAATTTTCTTCTACGACGAAGGCCAATCAATCAAGCCATCTGATATTTCCATTGATCGCTTCAAGAAACAAAAGTGGAGCGCTTCCTTGATGAAATTGACCTCACAAATGCGCGTGAAGGGCGGGATAGACTACATAAGGTTCATCAATCAGTTGATGCACGAAAAATTCGATCCCAATCAACTCATATTTGAGAGCGATAGCTATGACCTTGTCGTCTATGATTCACTCACGGAGTTGTATTCGGATTTAAAAAAGAAAGAATCAGAATTTGGTTTGTGCCGCTTGCTTTCGGGGTATTCCTGGGAATGGAAATCGGCCAAAGCGGATGTCCCGGATATTACGATTGAAGGATTAAATCTCAAGTGGAACGGCACGAACGAAGATTGGATCAATTCGCCAAACGCCATCAATGAAGTGGGGTGTATCCATACCACACAAGGATATGATCTAAATTACACGGGAATCATTTTCGGGGAAGAAATCAAGTACAATCCCGAAACCAATCAGATAGAAATCGATGCTTCCAAATACAAGGACAAGAAAGGGAAGCAAGGCATTGAAGATCCTGTTTTGTTGCAGGAGTATATCATCAACATTTATAAAACGATGCTACTACGCGGGATTCTCGGAACGTACATCTATGTCTGCGATGAGGGATTGAGGGCGTATTTTAAGCAATTTATTCCCAGCAAAAAATAAAAATACCAATCAGAAAATGAATTGGTAAATTTCAATTGAAAATTGAAGTCTACATGAGCTCAAACTTAAAACTAGCCATAACTACCATCGGTGATTTATTACTCGACAACGCAATCACTCAGGACGAGTCCCAGAAGCGAATAAGCGAGGTTCAATTGCAAATCCCGAATTACCAGAGACCATATAAATGGACCGCAAAGAATGTCGTTCAATTGTTGGATGATCTCATCGAGGCCAAGACAAGCAACAAAGAAGTTTATCGCGTTGGGACATTGATTTTGCATCAGGCTGAAAAAAATCAACCGTACTACAACATTGTGGATGGTCAACAGCGGATTATTACTTTTTCTTTGATGTTGCAAGCAATACAATCTTTGCTAACGAATGAAGAAAAGGTAACTGTTCAATTTTTGGAACAATCATTAACTGACAATCCCAAAAACAAACGTAACATTCCATCCAACTACCGGACACTAGATCGTAGGCTAGGAAACATTGAAGAACGCGAACGCAGCGCACTGTTGGAGTACATCAAAAACAACTGTGAATTGATTGTGTTGATCACGGACGATATTTCGGAAGCGTTTCAATTTTTTGATTCCCAAAATGCCCGAGGCAAGAAGCTTTATCCGCATGATTTATTGAAGGCCTACCATCTCCGTGAAATGAACCATTTGAAAACGGCGGATCTTGTCGAGTCGGTGAAAGAATGGGAAAACCTGGATCAGAAGAAATTGTCACAGTTGTTCAGTGAATACTTGTATCGCTTGAGTGAGTGGATGAAAGGAAACAAGGCCTTGGAGCTGAACGAACAAAACATACATCAGTTTAAGGGATTAACAAAAAAGGATTCGTTTCCTTTTGCACAATATTACAAAGGGGCCTATGCCTATGCCGACATGGTGAATCAGTCTTCCATGCCTTTTGTTTCAGGTGCTCAAGAACTTAAACCGTTTCAATTGAATGCACCCATTGTCGCTGGTAAACCATTCTTCGACTACGCCAAGCATTACTTCGAGATCCTGAAAGACATTCAAGACAACAGCAAATATGTGGGGTATTTTATCAATGACAACACCATTGTGAAGACCCTTGATTTGCCAAAATACAAGAATGGGGTAGGAAACAGGGTGGTGCGTCTGCTGTTCGATACGTCAATCTTGCTGTATGTGGATCGTTTTTGTCCGGCTCAGCCTTCGAAATCCGATCTTCACATGCTTGATCAGTTTGTCGTTTTCGCCTTTGTTTGGTCTTATTCCTTGAGGGCACAGTATACCAATCTCGGTTGGCAGTCGGCCCAGAATTACATCATGGGTCAGAACGAGAAGGTAAATGCCTTCAATCTATTTAAGGTAATTACCGATTCGGATTCACCAACGAATTTGTTTAGTGTGCTGAGCGATAAATTGTCAGTGCTTCAAAATCAACACATTGAAGCCAAAACGGAAAACATTGATGAGGTGGATGAAACTGGCGTTTACCAGAACTATCTCTACTTTTTTAAGTCGAACAAATTCATAGTGAGCTAAGATGAAAACCAATCTTCCATTAAAAAATATGACCATTGCAGAAATTTACAATGGTGAACTAGCGACCTATGAAGTGCCGATTTACCAGCGGAACTATGCCTGGGAAAAGGATGAGATTTCTACCTTGATTCAAGATGTGTACGATGCCTTAGATAGCGGAAAACCCACCTATTACATTGGCACCTTGGTTTCCTTCCATAAGGGAGATCAAGTGTATGAAGTGATTGATGGTCAGCAACGCTTGACAACTATCAATCTGGTATTGAGAGCATTGGACTTGATCTTGAAAAATAAGTTGACCTATAGAGCACGGAAAAAATCGAACGACAGCATTGCAAGTATTCCTAAATTTCTCATTGACGAGAAAGACACAGGCATTGTAAATGGATTCAAATATGCTTGCGAATCCATCGATGAAATCGTTTCCTTGGAGGAAAAAGAAAAATTCAAGCTGTATTTCTTGAACAATGTGCAAATCATCCATTATCAAGTTCCCAAGGACATCGACTTGAACCATTACTTTGAAATCATGAATTCACGGGGAGAACAGCTCGAGAAACATGAAATCATCAAGGCCCGTTTGATCGAAAAATTAAGCGACAAAGATGACAAAGCCAAATTTCACCAGCTCTGGGAAAACTGCAGTGAGATGGGGGTTTATATTCAGCAGAAATACAACAATACATCTATTTTCGGTCCTAGGCATTGTGAGTTTAACATCATTCATGAATTCGATCAGTTACCTGAATTAGTGGAAGACCAGGGTTCAACTCCAATCTTTAAATTACTTCAAGAATCATGGGAAGCTGAAAAGGAAGACAAGTTAGACAAACCAGATACATTTCAGCCTGTGATGGATTTTTCAAATTTCTTGTTGATTGTCCTGAAGCTCACGAGAATGAAGGAGAAGGATTTTATTCCGCAGGACTTTAATTTGGACGACAAAGACTTGATCAAAGAGTTTGATAATTTAAATAAACAAGGTAGATTCAATGAGGAATTTGCGAAGGTATTTGGATACAATCTTTTGAAGGCGAAATACTTCTTGGATAATTACATTGTCCATCATACGCATGAAGAAGATGCCATCGATAGCAATCCATGGAAACTTCAACAATGGCAATTGGAAGCTGGTAAAAAGAAGATGTATTTAAAAAATCTAGAAGGCAATTCCGATGAGCATGATAAGTTGGTTCAATTGCTTTCCATGTTTGAGGTTACTTTTTCGGCAAGGCAGCGAAAAAATTACCTTTTTTATTGCTTGTTTTATTTGTTTAATTCAACTGATCTTGGGCTTACGGCTTACGGAGATTTCCTTCGACAATTAGCCGATAAGTACTTGAAAGAAGTTTATTTGAAGAAGGGAAATCTCAATGAAATCAATGTCCCAAAGCCGGGTTCATTTGATTCCGCCATATTAGAGAAAAATACCAAGAACAACGAAGAGTTAAATTTTGATGAAGTGTTTGGGAATGGAACGGATCGGTCAAAAGGTATTCCCCTGTTTGTTTTCAATTACCTCGATTATATTCTTTGGGAGAATTATTCCGAAGAAATGAAAGGCAATCGAATCAAAGAGCGAAGTGCAGAACGAAAGGCCTTTTTTGAGCGATTAGGCTGTCAAGATTTCGGTTTAAAGATTTTTGAACAATTCTATTTCTCCAGAACCAGAAAGAGTTTAGAGCACTATTTCCCACAGGCGAATGTAAAAGATACGGGTGAAACACCAAGTCATGAACAAATCAACTGTTTTGGAAACTATGCCATGATCGGCAGTGACGCAAATAGTTCGGGATCCAACTGGTCACCCATCGGAAAACGAAACCATTATCTAGATCCTTCCGGGAAGATCAGGCAGGTGAGTGTTGCCTCTTTGAAATTTATCATCATGTTGCAAAAGTGCAAGGACAACGAAGGCAAAAGGGTAGCTGGTCAAGAGTGGACTTTTGAGGATATACATGAGCATCAAACGAAGATGGTAGAAATTCTGTTGAATTGAAATAGTGAAGTTCTTTGAGTCAACTAGCCACATACCTCCATTATTTTTCAAAACTCCGTCGAGATGCAAAGAACGGTGGAGCTCCGCACAAACCCATTTTATTGCTTGCCATCTGTCGATTGTATCAAAAAGGGTTCATCGAAAATCGATTCATTGAGATCACACCAGAGTTGGTCATTGAGTTCAAAGACCTTTGGTCGAAATTGGTAGTAACCGACCATCATCCTAATTTTTCATTGCCATTCTTCCACATGCGGTCAGAACCATTCTGGAAATTGGTCTCCAAGACAGGCTTAGATTTTCCAGTCACTAGTTCTCATAGTATTCGAAGTTTAAATGGGCTGAAAGAAGCATTGCTCTATGCTGAAATTGATGAGCAATTGGATCTATTGTTAAAGGATCCTGTAAGCAATGCAGTAATCCAAGAAGAGCTTTTGGACAACTATTTCCCTGAGACGAAAAAAGCGTTTTATACCACGACGTCCGATTTGTTTTCTGTCTTGGAATCACAAATCTTGAATGAAGAACGAACAGCATACCGTCAGCGCATTGATGAATTGAAAAGCACTTTGTCAAAAGAGGAGTTTGAAGAGGAATTGTTTGTCAGGGGAGGAGTATTCAAGCGAGAAATTCCAAAGATTTATAACTATCAGTGTGCCATTTCAGGGATGCGCGTGGAATCCACTTCCAATGCACAAATGGTAGATGCCTGTCACATTGTGCCATTCGCATTTTCCAAGGATGACACGATCACCAATGGCATTTCACTTTCACCGAATTTCCACCGTGCCTTCGATCGCGGGTTGATCACGATTACTACAAATTATACAGTGAAGGTTTCCAGTACAATCAAAGAAATTGATTCTCCGTATTCCTTAGGACAATTCAACGGAATGAAGATTCGATTGCCAGAGAATATGCAGTATCATCCAAGTGTGTCAAATTTGCAATGGCACGAGGAGAGGGTGTTTAAATAAAATTTCTCATCCTTCGAAGCTCAAAGAGTGAAGTAGGTAATTCTTCATTTTTAATTCTTCATTTTTAATTCTTCATTTTTAATTCCTACCCAGCCCACCAAGCAAAATTCCCATCCAACCTCACCTCCGACTTCAACCAGTCGATATCCGCATTTTCCGGAAGCGGGGAACCAAGCAATGTGCTTACTTGGTCGTTGACACCGAAGATCAGTTGTTCCTCCAGAACGACAAAATCTCTTTTGTTTTCGAACCCTAAAGGAATCAACCGTTCGTTAATGCGCTGATAAAGATGGACTGAAGGCGTGTTCATCTCTCGGAAAAGAACCAAATGTCCATTCGTGATAAGTGGAAGATCAATCACGGCCTGAAATGCGTGCAGTGAACCTACTTTTTCAAGAATGTGATCTACCCGGAAAACAAAGGATGTAAAGATGATTTCAAGCTCCGTGCTGTCTTGATAAATGATGAGATCATTGATAGGGGAGTGTGTCCTGGTCAAAGGCGTGTTTTCTGCTTTTTTTGTCATAAGTGCGCTGGTATTGTATGCAGTACCATGGCGGAAATAAATCGCATTTCCGCCGTTTGGTATATGAGGTTAGTGCATGAAAGGTCTAATTCAGTTCATTCAATCGCTGCGACGGAATAGTGTCCATCCTCCAAGAGCAAAGTAACCGTTAACCCATTGGGAATCTCCGTGTAATAGGTTTTCCAGATTTGCTCCTTTTCTTTACCCTCAGCGTCTTTTTCAAACGTTTTGTTCGTCCTTTCTTCCAAATCGGATAAAGATCCATCCCAATTTTCAATGGACCGCAGAACAGATTGACTCAAATTCAACGCGCCATTCTTGTCAAAAAAGATGTTTGAATCGGCTCCAGTTATTTTCTTCAATTGCGCATAATCCTTTAGTTTGATTGCCGAGAGAATGGCTTTTAAATACTGGTCGTAGTTGACATCATTGGTTTGTTGGGCGTAATACTGCAGTAATTCCCGTTCGCTCCCATTGACAACCACAAACATGAGCGAATAGGCATCATTGACTTCCACGTTAAAAACAGTAATGAAGGAACTGATATCAAAATTATAAATTGCTGAATCTCCGGTTTTATCGCAGGTATAGTTAGAAACTGGGTACAGGTACAATTCTTTTTCGACGCGCATTTTCTCGAAACTTTTATTCATGTACAATACGTCTTCTTCAATGCGGTAAAATGTCACTTTGGCATCTTTGGCGAATGTCAAATTGAGCTTCTGATCAACATACAATGTTGCCGGGATGAAAGTATGCGCAATCTCTGCATCTTGTTCAAAAGCAAGGAGGCAAGCTGAATTTAGATAGCTGGATTGAAGCACCGGCGTGTCCAACAGTTGATCTTCCAAACGGTCTGGAAAATGGGATCCAATCATGATTTCTGGTCGAACATTGATCCATGCGAAATCGATATGATTTCCATAATCCGCCCAGGTGAGGTCATGCAATTGTTCTTCGCCATCTATGGTCAACCTATTCCAAGCGTGGTAGCCAGCTAATTTGGAAATTTCTGAAAAACGGGAACGTGTGTAGCCATCTACTTTCTGAACTTTAATTCCAGCCATCTCGGCCATTGTGCAGAGTATGTTGGCATAACCAGCACATACAGCCAAGCGCTTAGGTCCAGCCAACATGCCATAGATATCGTATTGGTCGTTCGTTAAATTTCTCGTTTCAAAACCGATGTCGTCATACTCGAGCGATTGAATGATAAACCATTCAATGTTTTCGATGATTTCTTTTTCTGTTTTCGTATCTGAAGCGAGAAAAGCAACTACTGCTTCTAAATTCATTTCGGCCTCGGCCTCTTTGTTGTGAACGATTGTTTCACTGCCCAAACACATGAAAAAGGGTTTTGAATAGCCATATTGGAAATCACTTTCATATTTTGGGTTTTCTTTGGCGAAGATCATTTCCTTTCGTGTGGAATAGAGATGTTCACGTATGAAGTAGGAACCATACTTGAATTTTCCAGTAAACACTTTATTGTCAGGCGAAAGAAAGGTAATTTTCCTTCGTTTAAGCGTCCAATTCCCTAGGATCCGTAGTACAAATTCTTTGTTTCCGCTCTTGGTTTCATAGAGCAAATGTTCGTATTGTCCACCCGAAAAGATTCGAAGCAATTCTGTTTTTTTGGCATCTTTGGCGCAAACGAATACATTGATCAATTCGCCCTCTGGCAAGGTCCAGTCGAAGGACTTTTTCGCGTTCAATTGAACACATACAAGCAAAGCAATGAAGCTGAGCAAGATTTTTTCCGAGTGTTGAATGAGATTTTTTTTCATGATGTTTGGTTTAAGGGGTTAAACAAGAACATCACCAAGAGAAAAATTTGGGTTGCGTATTATTTTTAGGTCGCGCCTCACATTATTTTTCCACCGCGCCACGTCTGGTCGGTTGGCATTTCGAAAATGAATCCGAAAACTCTTAATGATTGAATTGTTGGTAGAACCTAACAACTCCTAAAAAGTAACAGGTGAAGATGGTTTTTTTATTTTTTCGTTTGCTGATTTAGATTACAATGTTGTGGGTTCACATGTTTTTTGAGTTTGTTGAAGAGTTGAGATTCCCATCAAATTA
>CAIQQH010000032.1 GCA_903873915.1 uncultured Flavobacteriia bacterium
CCGCAGCGGACACGTGAGGTGCGCAGCAGTCTCGAAGCCACGAGTTACTTGTTTTTCACTTCGAAGTAAGAACCAGTCTTAGAATCTAACATCTTGAAGTCTTTTGTCCCTTGTCCTTCGAAGCTCAACGAGAGAAGAGGTGCCCTTGTAAAATCAACGAAGCTACCTCTAAAAGAGCATAGAACATAGATCAATCAATATTCTATCAGCGAAGCGGTCTATGTTCCATCAGCGCAGCGGTCCTTTGTCCTTTGTCTATCAATGACGAATTATGCGCTTCGAAGTTCGATCAAGTCTTAAACTCTTGATGTCTTAACATCTTGAAGTCTTTTGTCCCTTGTCCTTCGAAGCTCAACGAGCGAAGAAGTGTCCTTTGTCCCTTGTCTATTGTCTTAAAATCCACAAGCCCTTGACAAGGGGGTCTGAATGTTGTATCTTTGCGCTCCTCTTAAACAAGCGGACCACCAAAATAAGAATGTATGAGTAAAATGAAACTTTCTGATTTCAGCTTCGATCTTCCAGATGAGCTGGTTGCGGAATATCCTAGCGACAATAGAGATGAAGCCAAGTTAATGGTGATCAATCGCAAAGAAGGAACAATCGAACATCACCTGTTCAAGGACATCATTAACTATTTCAGTGAAGGTGATGTGATGATTACCAATAACACGCGCGTCTTCCCAGCACGTATGTATGGGAACAAAGAGAAAACTGGAGCGAAAATCGAAGTTTTCTTGCTGCGTGAGCTCAACCGCGAAAGTTTATTGTGGGACGTACTAGTAGATCCTGCTCGTAAAATCAGAATTGGAAATAAATTGTACTTCGGTGACGATGATTCATTGGTCGCAGAGGTGATTGACAATACCACATCACGTGGACGTACCTTGCGCTTTTTATTTGATGGACCTTACGAGGACTTCAAAGCGAAAATCACTGAATTGGGAGAAACACCACTTCCGAAATACATCAAGCGTGATGTAGAAGCAAGCGACGAGGAGCGTTACCAAACAATCTTTGCTTCGGAGGAAGGCGCTGTAGCAGCACCAACCGCTGGATTGCACTTCTCCCGTGAGTTGATGAAACGACTTGAATTGAAAGGGATCCAGTTTGCAGAAGTTACGCTTCATGTTGGACTTGGAACTTTCCGCCCAGTGGAGGTGGAAGACCTTACGAAACATAAAATGGATTCTGAGCAAGTGATTATCACAGAAAAATGTGTGAAAATCGTCAACACCGCAAAAGAAAACAAAAAGCGTGTGTGTGCCATCGGTACAACATCTATGCGTTCGATTGAAACATCCGTTTCTACAAACGGAATGTTGAAGCCTTACGACGGATGGACAAACAAATTTATTTTCCCACCTTACGAATTCAGCATCGCTGATTCTATGGTGACGAACTTCCATACACCACTTTCTACTTTGTTGATGATGATTTCAGCTTTCTGTGGTCACGAATTGATGATGACTGCCTACAAGCAAGCCATCGAAAATAAATACCGCTTCTACTCTTACGGGGATGCGATGTTGATTCTTTAATGAATGATACGAATTGAATGAAGGGGCGAATGAAAATTTGCCCCTTTTCTTTTACTTCCTTTTTTCCTTTTGGATTTCTGAGTAAGCGCTTTCGATGAATCCCCAACCGAAGTTTTCCATGTTCACGATGTCATTCAATAAAATGATGCAATCCACCTTTTTCATTTCTTCGAGAAGATTCATGCCCGCTAAGCCTTGATTGTTGTTGGTTGGGTCTTTTCGTGTGTTGAAATAATAGAGGTATTTCGTGTCTGGCGTAAATAGCTGTTGGCGCAGGGCTGTCATGGAAACTACGTCGAAGAAACTATCTGAAATAATGAGGGCTCTAATTTTCTTTCCTCGAGATGCTTGAACTGGAAATGTGAGGCAACGCAAGTCAGGGTCATTGGGTGGTGAAAGTACATTCAAAAGCTGAGCGAGGTCATTGTCGTTGTAAAAAAAGCGATAGGTTTTATCCAGGGTATAGATCGGGTGGCTATAGGTGCTTTGCTTGAGTTGTTCCACTTTTCCGACGAGTGAGTCCATAGCGAGAGCGGCACCGTACATGGACCAGTGAATGCCTGATTTCGAAATCAAAGGTGCTTCAGAAGATCTTTTAAGGTCCAGAAAATAGGTGTTAAAATCGATGACCTGAATCCCGTTTTTCAGCGCTGCCTTCTTGATGGCTTTGTAGTTGGATCGGTCCGTTTTTCGGGTGTGAACCTCGGGCAGATCTTCGGCATAAAAATAGGTTTTCGATGGAGCAATGGCCAAGATGATGGGGTGAGATTCACCCAAGAACGCCTGAATTTTAGAGAGTTTTCGAACCTTTTCGTTCACTGCCTCCTGCCCGATGAATGAAGTCCCCTCGTTGTAGTCTGCGCTGTAAAAACGGAAGAGATTCCCCTTGTATGCGTAAATCTGTTGGGCATTGATCTTCCCGAAAACAGAATATTCCAGCTGGTTGCGCAATCGTACCAATGGACTTTTAACCGCAAGATTTTCTTCTAAATATACTTCAGTATAGTGCTGGTACGAACCGTTGAACCAGTCAAATTTTCCCTTCAATGAATCCTTCATTTCTTTGGATTTCGAAACCTGAACTCCGTTCAATGGGGTAAATTTTCTCCAATGGAAGATTTGGAAGCTCAAGGGAACGCAAAGAAAAAGGAGCACAAGTCCCTTCAGTAATTTCGCTGATTTGTGTTCCTGCGCTTCCATTAGAACTTAAAGTAAATGAAGGGATTAAACCCGTTGGCCACAATGAAGGACAGGCTCACTAAGAACAAAACACATGAAATACCTGTAATTGTCCATTGTTTGAGCGCTTGTGAATGTTCGCCGATAAACCAATTACTGTGGGTGCGAAGGAAAGGACTTAAACCAAATATGCAAATGATACCAGCGAATAGTAGGTGTGTGAAATAATAGAAGCTGTGTTGAATATTCGGCAAACCAACGGTAGAGAAATCCCACATTTTTGCATAAACCTCGAGCGCATCTGTCAAAGAATCTGCCTGAAAAAGTACCCAGCCGTTGAGCACCACAATGAAGGTGAAAATCACAGAGAATAGAGATGTTCTAAGCAATGTTTTTTCTAGAAAGAGTCGGTCTAAAATGAGCCATGTCCCATGAAACACTCCCCAGAACACAAAGGTCCAATTGGCACCGTGCCAGAGTCCGCTAAGCATGAAGACAATCATTAAGTTTATGTAGGTCCGTGCAGCACCTTTGCGATTTCCACCAAGCGGAATGTAGAGGTAGTTTTTCATAAAATCCCCCAAGGTGATGTGCCATTTTTTCCAAAACTCAGTGATGGAACGGCTGGTGTAGGGACGGTCAAAGTTTTCAGGAAAGGTGAAACCAAAGAGCTTTCCAAGACCAATCGCCATGTCAGAATACCCCGAGAAATCAAAGTAAATCTGAAAGGTGTACGCCAACATACCAAGCCAAGCCGCACCTGTGCTGAGGTCGTCAGTGCCGTGAAGGAGTTGGGTAGAAAAGTCCCCGAGCACATTGGCAATCAACACTTTTTTCGCCAGTCCAACTGAAAAACGGGTGAATCCCGCCAAAAACTGATGGGTTGTTTCGACACGACTGGTGATTTGTTGTGCAACGAGGTTGTATTTCACAATGGGTCCTGCGATGAGGTGAGGGAACAAAAAGCTGTACAACACGTAGTTGTGAAGGTAGCGTTGCGGCGCTGCATGTCTTCGGTACACGTCCACTGAATAGGTAATGGATTGAAAGGTGTAAAATGAAATTCCGATCGGTAGAACAACAGATTTCCAGGCAATCATACCCCCACCCATTACGTCAAGCAAGGAGTTGGTGTTTTCCAAAAAGAAATTAAAATACTTGAAGTAAACGAGAAACCCGAGATTGAATACGACACTGAAGATCATCACTTTGCGACGTTGCTTACCTTCGAGTGAGCTTAAATGCCTTACGAGAAAAAAGTTAGCCACACATTCTAAGAGCAACCCGAACAGAAAGACAGGTTCGCCCCAAGCGTAAAAAAATAGGCTAGAAAAGAGTAGGAGAATGTTTTTAAGTTTACTCGGAACACTGGTGTAAAGGACCAGTAAAATCGGCAGAAAGAATACTGCGAATATGATTCCAGAGAAAACCATCTGCTAGTTGGTAAACTTGTATTTGAGAATGCAATAGATGGCTCGAAATCCATCTCTCCATCCGATTTTTTTGCCTTCCTCGTAGGTCCGGCCGTAATAAGAGATCCCCACTTCGTAAATGCGAATGCCTTTCACTTTTGCCAGTTTGGCGGTAATTTCTGGTTCAATGCCAAAGCGACGTTCACGAATGGTAATCTTTTTGGCAATGGAAGTACGCATCAGTTTGTAGCACGTTTCCATATCTGTCAAATTCAAGTTGGTCATGATGTTGGAAAGTGTCGTAAGAAACTTATTTCCAATCGAGTGCCAGAAGAATAAAATGCGGTGCGGGTTGTGACCTATAAACCGTGAACCATAAACCACATCGGCATTGTCCTTGAACACAGGTTTAAGCAACAAGGCGTATTCGTCAGGATCGTATTCAAGGTCGGCATCCTGAATGAGTAGGTAGTCGCCCGAACATTCTTGAATGGCGCGATTGATTGCAGCGCCCTTTCCCGTATTTTTTTCCTGCTTAATCAGGTGAATGTCTTCGCTTGAATGTGTTGCAATGAATTGCAAAACGACCTCCTCAGTATTGTCCGTAGAGCGGTCATTCACAATGATAATTTCTTTTGTAATCCCTTCGGGGAGAACAGATTGAACGACCTTTTCGAGTAGCACACAAATGGTGCGTTCCTCATTGTACGCAGGAATTAATATGGACAGTTTTTGAATGGGCTGCATGCACAAATGTAAGGATATCAAGCGTGTTTGAAAAATGGCAACTTAAAAGCACAATTTTAACCACTAAAAGAAAGTGATATTGATTACTTTTGTACTCCGAATTTATTCAAACGATGGTCCTGAACACTACCATATCTTTCAAGCAAAAATACCGGGCTTATTTCGTGTTTACGAAGTTCAGACTTTCATTCTCTGTGATTTTGTCGGCCTTAGCTGGCTATTTGTTTTCTGCGTGTTTAAACAACGTAGAGGTAGAAGGATCCATTATTGCCAATTTATTGATTGGCGGATTGTTGGTCACAGCAGCGTCGAATGGGTCGAATCAAATTTGGGAACGCGACTTAGACAAGCTGATGAAACGCACCGAGCGACGTCCAATTCCACAAGGTCAGATGACGGTAACCGAAGGGTACATCGTTGTTGCTGTCTGTTTGCTTGTCGGCACGTATTTGTTGTATCAAATCAATCTCTCGTCAGCAATTCTAGGGTTGATCGCCTATATTTCCTATGTGTTCATTTATACACCCATGAAACGCATTTCTCCTTGGGCGGTTTTTGTGGGTGCTTTTCCAGGTGCAATTCCACCTATGCTTGGTGCAATAGCAGCCAAGGATGATTTTGGACTTCTTCCAGGAATTTTGTTTTTCGTGCAGTTTATGTGGCAGTTTCCCCATTTTTGGGCCATTGCATGGGTGGTGTACGACGATTACACAGCGGCAGGTTTTTCGTTATTGCCTTCGCGGACAGGGCGTTCAAAGGAATCAGCATTTCAAATCGTTGTGTATGCCTTGGCGATGATTCCATTCAGCTTATTGCCTTGGGTGCTTGGTATGGTTGGAATGATTTCACTTGTCGTAGCAACAATTGCAGGGGCCATATTTTTCTTGTATGCATACCGACTTTACATTTCTTGTGAAACAGCAGATGCACGAAAATTAATGTTCGCCTCTTTCATCTACTTGCCGATTGTCCAGTTTGTATATGTAATTGATTGTAATTTAATGAATTAAGCCATGAGAAGAAATTTTACGGACGAGTTAAGTCCAGAATTGAGAGAAAAGACCAAAAAGAACTTGGTCTATGTGGGAATTTTAAGCATCGTGATGCTTTTTGCGGGACTTACGTCCGCTTATATTGTGTCGATGGGGGATTCTTTTTGGGTGAAATATCCTTTGCCTTCAGGGTTTTGGATAAGCACAGCAGTCATTATTGCGAGTAGTATTTTCTTCGAATTGGCCTTGCGTTTTGTGCGAAAGAATAACATTAAAATGCTCAAGGTGTTTATGTTCTTGACGCTTCTTTCCGCACTTGGGTTTGTCTATTTTCAATTCAAAGGATACGGACAATTGATCAGTGAAGGAGCGCATCCGGCGAACAACCGAATACTTGTTACTGAAGGCAATTACGGTGAATATTACACCGTAAAAATGAATGGGTCTTTCATCGATATTGACGGGAACACATTTTTAATCAACGGCCGTGAAATGAGTCGGAAGGAACTCGATCAGTACAAAAATTTTATGTCACAATTCTTGAAGGTGGACCGAAGGAAAGAGCTCATTGTGAAAGAATATGGAAATGGATTCGTTCTTTATTTGTCAAATGTACCTGTTGGTTTGATCAACGAAAAATTGTGCACCCCAGATGGAAAAGAATTGCAGTATGTGGATCTACTTCGCTTACAACAATTATCAGTACATGTGAAAGACGAGCGTGGTGACTTTTTTCACAGAGGAAAAATTGGAACCGACTTCAACATCTATTTTAAAGGTGAAAAACTGGAATATGCGCAACGCGAATTGCGTTTTAAAGGCCAAAAGTTGAATCGTTATTTGCAGATCAAAGCAATGGAAACGTCAGACACTGCTTCTTCGTATTTGTTCATCATTACCTTCTTACATTTACTGCACATTGCAGTGGCTTTAATTTACCTTTCGAGAGTCACAATGGGCTCATTTGCAGGCAGATTCTCGTCGTCTGAGTTTCTTAGTTTAAAGCTTGGAGCTCTCTTCTGGCATTTTTTAGGCTTATTATGGCTTTATTTGTTGCTATTTTTACTTTTTATTCACTAAACTTGCACAAAAATTTTTGTTATGGCAGGACACGCTACACAACAAATTGATAGCTCATCCCTTTGGGGAGGTAAGGTATCACCATTCAGTACGAGTTACGGAAAACTAATGATGTGGTTTTTCTTGGTTTCGGATGCTTTGACGTTCGGAGGACTTTTGATTGCCTACGGATACACGAGACATGATGCTCAGGATGCTTGGCCAATCGGTGAAGAGACATTCAACTCGATGCCTTTCTTGGGCCATGGATTTCCATTGTTGTACGTTGCATTGATGACGTTCATCCTCATCGTTTCTTCGGTAACGATGGTGTTGGCGGTTGAAGCAGGTCACAGAATGGACAAGCGTGGAGTGGTAAAATGGATGATTGCTACCATCATTGGTGGTTTCTTCTTCGTTGGATCTCAGGCATGGGAGTGGTATCACTTTATTCATGGTTCTGAATTTGGAAAGGTGGAATTGGCGGATGGATCTCAAGCAATCGTAAAAGGTCATTTTGGGGAAATTGAAAACTTCAAAGTAACGTTTGCTGGTAAACACCACAAAAAAGGCGATGTCATCACTGAGGATTTGATGCACCAATACCAACATGCTGTTGTTGCTGGTGATATTGAAAACGGAGTGATTACACTTCACGACGGTTCGAAAGCGACAATCAACAAAAAAGCAGATGCTCACTTTGAAATGATCATCAAAAAAGATGGTTCGAAAAATAAAGTAGGCGACAAGCTTAAAGGGGATAGGGCCTGTAAACAATACTATGAAGTCATCAATAGTGGCGTTTCAAATAAGGTAATCTACGGAGCAAACTTGAAACAAAATGAGTACGGACCGCAGCAATATGCGCAGTTTTTCTTCTTCATTACCGGATTCCACGGATTCCACGTTTTTTCAGGTGTGATGATCAACATCATCATTTGTTTGGGCGCTGTGGCGGGAACTTACCACAAGCGTGGACACTACGAAATGGTAGAAAAGACTGGACTTTACTGGCACTTTGTCGATTTGGTTTGGGTATTCGTATTTACCTTCTTCTACCTCGTTTAATTAGTAATTGAAAATATCCAGATTATGGAAAGAGATGATATCATTGAGTATTCATTAGATGCTCACCACAGCGAAGAAGCAGGAAAAGCAATTCGCAAGAAGATCTTGAATGTAACAATCTTGCTCACGTTGATTACCGCTTTAGAGGTGATAG
This sequence comes from uncultured Flavobacteriia bacterium, assembly GCA_903873915.1. Lineage (GTDB taxonomy): Bacteria > Bacteroidota > Bacteroidia > Flavobacteriales_D > Crocinitomicaceae > M0103. The sequence goes on from CAIQQH010000032.1 coordinate 8,150, forward strand.
TTGGTGCGAAATGGGGACGTGCATCAACTTCTGGTGTAACTTGGCAAATGATCAAGTACGGGTACATCGTGTTGACATTGATTAAAGCCGCTTACATCGTGTTGGTATTTATGCACCTTGGTGATGAACGCAAAAGCATGAAATACGTGATTCTTGTGCCTTACATCTTGTTCATATTATTTCTGATCTTCATCGCATTGATGGAAGCTCTTGCTGTAGGACATGCTTGGGCGACTTACGGATCATAGTAACATGGCTAAAAAAAGTACTGCCGGACGAATGAAAGTAGCTTTAGCTTATCTACTTTTATTTGGTCCGGCTTTTTTATTGGTGTTCATGTCTTCTCGTGGATGTAGCCATAAGTTTAAAACCTTAGCCGATTATGGAGCTGCAAAAGAATACGTGTTTACAGATTCACGCGGTATTCGCATGTCAACAAAAGATTTCGAGGGCAAAATAGTATTAATGACCGTAATCCAGGAATCTTGCCCAGGAAATTGTTCGATTTCTATGTGGCATCTTGACCAACACATCTATCAAAATATCCGGAAAAACAAGCGTAAAAAAATGAAACAAGTGCGCATCATTTCCTTCGTAACGGATGGAAATGGAAATCCAGTTTCTGACCTTTCAACAGCGGTAGCAGCGCTCAAAGACAATGTTGAAGGATATGATCCTGACTTGTGGCTCGTGGTGAGTGGTGATCCACAAAAAGCGTATGATTTCAAACACAACGGACAAAAGCTTTTAGTAAAAGGGGAGAAATACTATGGTGGTCATGCGTTCCAAGAATTAATGCTGCTCCTCGATAAGAAGAATCACCTTCGCATGGTGTTGTCTGGAAAAACGGAAGGTATGGTTCGTAGAATGCGGGACTACATCGCACTGCTACAAAAACAATACGATAAGGAAAGAAAACATTAATTGACCCAATTTGTTTCTTATTTATGCGTCTGTTCCCATTCATAGTACTTTTATTTATTTCGGCTTGTACCCCATCGAAAAAGGAACATGTTCTGCCGTTTATAGGCAATTTTGACATTGAATATAAACTGGTCGATGGCGTAGAGGTAACGGATACGGTCTATCCAAAAATTCCAACATTCACCTTCACCAATCAAAACGGTCAAAAAGTGAAATCAACGGATTTCAAAGGCAAGGTATGGGTTGCCGAATTTTTCTTTACCTCGTGCCCAACGATTTGTCCATCGATGACGCGAAACATGCTCATCTTGCAGAAGTCCACCAAGGATCTAAAGAAAGACATTCAATTCATGTCGTTTACGATCAATCCAGACTTCGATCAACCAAAAGTATTGAAACGCTACAGCAAACATTACGGTGTGGACGAATCCAACTGGGTGTTTTTAACAGGCGATGAAGAAGAAACACACATATTGGGAATCGAGAATTTTAAAACATTTGCAGGACGTGACGAGGAAGAAGCTGGCGGATTTGCCCATTCAGGAGCATTCACGCTCGTAGACAAAGAAGGATATGTAAGAGGTGTTTATTTGGGAACAGATAAAAAACAAGTAAAACAATTGGAAGAAGATTTACGAAAATTATTGAAGTATGAGTACGACATTGAATGATCCAAAAAAAGTAAAACAAGCACGCACATTAATCGTTGCGCTATCGGTAGTAATTCCTGTGGTTGTTGCTGTGTTATTTAAAGTGCAAATCGATGGCGTAGACCTGACCTTTTTGCCGAAAATATATGCTGGGATAAATGGATTGACGGCCATTGTTCTAATCACGGCTTTGGTAGCCATCAAATCGAAAAACATGAACCTTCACCGCAACTTAATTCGTTTTGCGCTTCTCTTATCATTGCTATTCTTGGCGGCGTATGTGGCCTATCACGCAACATCCAGTCCAACAGAATACAAAGGTGGTGTACCGGGAATATATTATACATTGCTGATAAGTCACATCGTTTTGAGTGTAGCCGTTATTCCAATGGTATTGTTCACCTACCTCGCCGCTTGGGAAGGTCGTTTCGATGCCCATAAAAAATGGACGCGCTTCTCATTCCCAATCTGGTTGTATGTCGCAGTGAGTGGTGTCGTTGTTTATTTTATGATTTCTCCGTTTTACGTTTGATAGGATAAGGACAAAGGACTTATTGACAAAAGACAAAGGATTTGATCGTAACTCGTCATTAGTAACTCGTAACTCTTCATTCGTAACTTCGAGTTCGCTGGGGCGGAGCCACCACCTAATTCGTCATTTGTAACTAGTAACTAGTAACTAGTAACTTGTCATTCGTAACTCGTCATTAGTAACTAGTAACTCCTCAGCCCCGACTCGCCACTTTAATAATCGTATAAATCTCCCTTGCGGTGTTGTCCCAACTAAACAGTTTCGAGCGTTCAAGACCTTTTGCACCTAATGCGTCGAGCGTACTTTGGTCATTGTGCAACTCAACCATTCGCGCGACAATCGACTTCGTATCAAAGGGGTCGCAATAGACAACAGCATCTCCACCCACTTCAGGCAAGGCAGTTTTGTCGCCACTTAAAATCGGGGTGCCGCACTTCATCGCTTCTACGAGTGGAATTCCAAATCCTTCGAAATAGGGAACATAAACGAAAAGTTTTGCTGCAGCCATCACCTGTGCTAGTTCAACTTGCGACAATTGACCAGTAAAGTGAATCTGTGACTCGATTTCTTTCGGAGGAGAGGTGAATCCAAAATTATCCCACAGGGGCACACCAACAATCACGAGTTGATCATCGGATTTTGTTTCTTGCTTAAAAGCACAAAAGGCCTCGATGAGTCGGGCAAGATTTTTTCGTGGATGAATCGTACCTACAAAGAGAAAATAGGGTTTCCCTTCGGTGTATTTTTGACGAATACTGATTTGCGCATTGACGTCAAGTGGTCGAAAATCCTCCGACGCACTGTTCCAAAAGGCACTCACTTTCTCGGGTGAAATGCCATAGGTATGAATGATGTCTTGGCGTGAATATTCTGAAACGGTCACAACATGAGCAGCTTTTCTTGCAAATCGCTGAAAAAAGGTTCGAAGGTAATGCCGCGCAGTAAAGGGCAAATCATTGGGGTAATGCTCGAAATTGATGTCGTGGATCACACCAATTTGCGGGATCTTTGACGAGAGCGAAAGGTATCCATCTGGGGAGAAGAATACGTCAACCTTGTATTTTTTTAAGGCACGACGGATAGACCATTCAAACCAAACCAAAAATAAAATGGGATGTCGGGCTGGGGGACCAAGAACAACTGGAGTAACATTTTTACCAAAAACAAAGCGGGGGTCATAGGGCCTGTCGAAAAACAAAACGAACTCATCCTCGGGATGCATTTCAACCAATCGACGAATCACCTCCTCCGAATACCGGCCAAATCCATCGATTCGATCGGGCAATAAAAAACGTGCGTTGACTCCAATCCGCATGGCCAACGATTAAAAATTATAGATGTAATTGGTCCGCTTTTCTTTGCCGATGGTGGTTTCTGGTCCATGACCACAATACACAAGGGTTTCTTCAGGCAGCTTAAACATTTTTTCAAAAATAGTTGCTTTCAGGATGTCTATATCTCCGCCGGGCAAATCCACTCGGCCGAAACTACCAGAAAAGAGAACGTCTCCATTGATGACAAAACCATTTTCAGCATTGTAAAACACAACATGTCCAGGCGCGTGTCCGGGGGTGAAGATCACCTCCAATTCAATCCCTCCAAACACGAGCTTATCGCCCTCGTTCAGCAGCACATCTGGTTCGGGCGCTGGGACATAGCCCTCGAATCCATACAGATGAGCATAATTGGATACAGCTTGAAGTGTAGGGATATCCAATGGATGCAAATAGGATTTCAGTCCAAAAGCTCGATGAACGAATGCATTGCCCAACACGTGGTCGATGTGTGCATGTGTGTTTAACAAAGCCAAGGGCACGAAACCATTGTCATCAATGTAATCCATCAGTTCCATTTGTTCCTCACGCGAATAACAACCTGCATCGATGATGACGCAATTTTTATCTTCATCGCTGAGCAAATAGGTGTTTTCTTGAAACCCATTAAAGGTAAAGGTGTGTACCTGAATTTTCATTGCTGTAAAAATAAGCTGATTTTCATGGTATGCTGTATCTTTACCAAAAAAACGACAATGAAATTTGCACTTATCCCTGTTCTTGTATTGCTGTTGATGTCTTGTGGAACGAAGGTTCCCTTCAACAACGATATCCGCGAACGATTTGATTTGACTACCGACAAAGACCTGCGAAAGGTTCAGTTTTTCACTTCGCAAACGATTATTCTCGAAAAAAGCAAGTCGTCAGGCAATCAAGGCACCACTGATGCTGGCGCACTAGTCACCAATTCGAGTAAGGAAGAAAACCGTGTGATTATTCCAATTTTTACCAAATGTGTTTTTGACGGCTTCGGTCCAAACGGCGAATTGATGCTACGTTTTGAATTGGGTACAGGCAAAACAATCTCATTCTCTGTGAAATCGAAAGAACCAACAGCAAAATACTATTTGAATGCCGAATGGACGGTGAACCAAGGCGGAAAATTACAATATGGAAACGAGCAGTTTTCTACCATGTCTTCGAGTGGAAACGCCTATTTATTGGTTGTGACGCGTCGCCTGCAAAAGACAAAACGTAAAGACCGCGTCGTCAAAGGAATGAAAGTATAAATGAAAGAGCTGCATTGGCAGCTTTTTTATTGGCCTGAAGAATCGATTTTCACATGGTCGATTTGTTCGATTTTGTGAGTATTTGTTTTGGGGTTCCCTTGCTGTTTTAGTTTCTTGTACAAGAAAATTCCCATAGCAACAAGCACGATGGTGTACAAGAAAATTTTAAATACATAGGCCTTGCTTACCTTTTTCGGGACATACTGTTGAAAATCGGGCCGCTCTCTTTCTTCCATTGCTTAAAAATAACGGATTTATACTAATTTTGAGTAAATGAATCACCAAAGAAAAATTCTTGTTACCGGAGGAGCTGGCTTTATTGGCTCGCACACCATTACGGCTTTAGTGTCCGCAGGATTCACGCCAATTATTGCAGATGACTTCAGAAATGCAGATTCATCTGTTCCTTCACGCATCGAAAAAATCATAGGGCACTTGCCTGAATTCATAATGATTGATGTGTGTGACAAAGAGGCTTTAAAGCAAGTGTTTGAACAACATGCCTTTGCAGGAATAATCCATTTTGCCGCATACAAAGCCGTCGGTGAGTCCGTAGAATTCCCCTTAAAATATTACCGGAACAATCTCTTAGGATTGATTAACACCTTGGAACTCGCCGTTCAATTTAAGGTTCCAAATTTTGTTTTTTCTTCGTCGTGCACCGTCTATGGTGAGCCAGGAGAACTAAAAGAAGTTACCGAAGATTTACCGAAAGGACTTGCAGCATCGCCTTATGGAAATACCAAGATTATTGGAGAAGAGATATTGAAAGATGTGCATCACAGCAATTCCGGGCTCAACATTATTTCCTTGCGCTACTTCAATCCAATCGGTGCACATCCGAGTGGCTTGATTGGTGAATTTCCAATTGGAAAACCAAATAATTTGTTGCCTATGGTAACAGGCACAGCCATTGGAAAATACGACCAACTCACTGTTTTCGGCAATGATTATCCAACTTCAGATGGAACATGTGTCCGCGACTACATTCATGTGATGGACTTGGCAACAGCCCATGTAAAAGCCTTGGAGTTTTTGGAATCAGGTAAATCGTCATTTGAAACCATCAATGTAGGAACGGGTGCAGGCACAACAATCTTAAAAGTGATCCAAGTATTTGAAGCCATTTCTGAGGTGAAACTCAACTGGAAATTTGGCCCCAAGCGACCAGGTGATGTAGTTGAAATTTTTGCCAAGGCAGACAAAGCGAATCATTTGCTAAATTGGTATCCGAAATATACACTGGAAGATTCAGTGCAACACGCATGGAATTGGGAAAAAAAATTGCAAAATGATTAAGTTTCTTTCGATCGCTTTTTTGGCCATTTTGTCCTTCTCCGCAGCAGCGCAAGATCCGTCCCCTCAACCGAATTTAATTTCTCGTTTTCGTCCTGGTGCCATTTGGTTTCTTACAGGATATCGTCCTGCCCAAACGGAAAAAGTCCGCAAGTACGACCGCTTAATTTTTGATTTGACCTACAACGATTGGACTGGGGACCGCCAGCCTTTTAAAAACAAGTGGAACTCTATTGGCTTCAATACGAACCTTATGTTTGATATTCCAATCACCAAAGGAAATACAATGTCTTTGGGCTTGGGCATTTGTCACTCATTGTACCGCATCAGTTACAGTTACCTTCAATTCCAGGTGGATACCAGCAATACAGTAACCAACTTAAATGAAATTCAAACATTTGCTCCAGACTTGGACAAACATTTCCTTTGTGGAAATTCCTTGAGTATTCCTGTTGAGTTGCGCTTCCGATCACCGAAATGGCAACATTTCAAAGTGCATCTCGGAGCAAAAGTTGGCTATACGTTCACGACCTACACAAAAGAAGTCTTTGATGCTTCCAACGGAAAATTGGTGGTGAAGAACAATCAATTTCCAGACATACATCGATTGCTGTACTCAGCTCATGCGCGGATAGGTTTTAGAAATTTCGCGCTATTTGGGTCCTATCAATTTAGCCCAGTTTTTTCGAATGCAGGAAGTACGCACTTGAATGTCCTTCAGCTAGGATTAAGTATTTCTCTCTTCTAGGCGCATGCACTTTATCGATACGCATACGCATCTTTTTTCCGACTCTTTTGATGAAGACCGCGTCGAAGTTGTAAATCGAGCCATCAATGCTGGGGTGCAAACACTGCTCTTGCCAAACATTGATCTCGAATCAATCGAACCTATGCACGACTTGGTTGATCAATTTCCAAGACATTGCTTTCCCATGATGGGTCTGCACCCTGGATCGGTGAATGTGGATTGGGAAAAGGAATTGGAAGTAATTAAGGGACATCTCTTTTCAGGCCGAAAATATGTGGCAGTAGGAGAAATCGGAATGGACTTATATTGGGACAAAACATTTATCGAGCAGCAAGGTAAGGCATTTCATCAACAAGTCGAATGGGCGAAGGAGTTAAAATTGCCTATTGTGATTCATGCTCGGGAGGCTTTCGATGAAATTTTCGAGGTCTTGGATATTTTGAATGACGATACCTTGAGTGGTGTTTTCCATTGCTTTACTGGAACTTTAGAACAGGCGAATCGCGCATTGGACTATGGCAATTTTAAACTTGGCATTGGCGGGGTGCTTACCTACAAGAAATCTGGCTTGGATGAAGTATTGTCTAATTTGGCCTTGGATTGTATGATCTTAGAAACGGACTCACCATATCTCCCACCAGTTCCACACAGAGGAAAGAGAAACGAAAGTGCTTATCTTTTGCACGTTGCCGAGCGATTGGCCGAAGTGAAAAATGTATCCTTAAAAGAGGTGGAAGAAATAACATCACACAATGCGCGAAGCTTATTTCAATTAGATTAGTTAGCGAATATTAAATCGGAGATTCATGAGCAAGACACCACGCATTTTACTAATCTATACAGGAGGTACGATTGGAATGATCAATGATCCGGAGACTGGACAATTGAAAAGTTTTGATTTTGCGCATGTGCATACCCACGTTCCAGAAATCCACCGTTTGAATGTTTCTTTGACAAGCATAAGCTTTGAAGTTCCCATCGATTCATCTGAAATGGATCACTATGGATGGATGCGCATGGCACAAATGGTGTCTGATAACTACGACAACTATGAGGGCTTTGTCATCTTGCATGGATCAGACACCATGGCTTTTTCAGCATCTGCCTTAAGTTTTATGTTGCAAGGACTAAAAAAGCCCGTCATTTTTACCGGTTCACAATTGCCGATTGGAACAATCAGAACAGATGGAAAGGAAAATTTAATTACCGCGATTGAAATTGCAGCCGCCAAAGGCAAGGATGGCGATGCGGTAGTGCAAGAGGTCGCCGTTTATTTTGAATATTCACTTTACCGCGGCAACCGTTGCTCCAAAATTTCCGCCAATCAGTTCGAGGCCTTTGCATCGCCCAATTATCCTGAGTTGGCTGTTGCGGGAGTAAAGATTGAATACCGAACAGATAAGCTTTTTCGCAGTGCTCAAGCAGAATTCAAATACCAGAGTGCATTGAGCAACCGTGTGGGATTGTTTAAAATTTACCCAGGTTTTCCTGCCGACGCGTATACTTCTCTTTTTGACCGCAGTAAAACAGATGCTATAATTCTCGAAACCTTTGGTGCGGGCAATGCGCCGAGCCATCTTAAATTACGAGAAATGATTACAGCCTACTTGAAGAGTGGTGGAATAGTAGTGAATACCACTCAATGCAGTTCAGGAGCCGTTCAACAGGGGAAGTATGCTACGAGTTCCTTCTTCAATGAGGTGGGAGTTGTGAGCGGAATGGATATTACAACCGAGGCGGCATTAACGAAAATGATGTTTTTATTGGGGACTTCTAAGGATAGAGAAACAATTCTACACCAATTCAGCAAGAATCTATGCGGAGAAATTTCGACCTTAAGAAATGACTAACTCATATTAAGCCTATTTTTTTTTGTACTTTAGCCGCCCGTTTCAGTTGAAAGTCTCAACGCAGATTTGATGAAAAGGATAATGTGAGGAGAGGTGTCCGAGTGGTTGAAGGAGCACGCCTGGAAAGTGTGTATACGCCAAAAGTGTATCGCGGGTTCGAATCCCGCCCTCTCCGCAACAAAGTGAAGGAAGATTTTAAAAAGTTACTAGTTACGAGTTACGAATGACGAGTTGGATTCTTCCTCGCTCTTGCTCCCGCTCTCGCTCTCACTTTTGTCCCGACCCTTCGGGGCTCACTCTGAACTTCCGGGGCCGCTTCGCTGAAAGAATTCAAAATTCCCGAAGGGTTCAGTCGCAGTCATTAAATCCCCAGCAGAGATCAAGTAATTTACGCATTGAGATGTCATTCGTGATTCACATCTTTAACTAGTAACTAGTAACTAGTAACTAGTAACTAGTAATTGGTAACTCGTAACTCGTCATTAGTAACTCGTCATTCGTAATTAATAACTCATCTAAATGTTACGTTAAAAAGAATTTTTTCAATGAAATTGCACTGAAATTTTGCAACTACTTGTTGCGTGCATGATTTTTACTATTTTTGGCTACATTTAAACCTGAATACGATTAAATTAATTTTTGAGAACATGAAAAAAGTAATTAGTTCTATCGCAATCGCAGCTGTTATGACATTTGGTTTTGCCAATGTTTCTTCTGCTGATTCGACAAATGTTGAAACTACGCCTGCACAAACCGAAGTAACGGATGCAGCAAAAGAAGGAGGCACGGACTCCAAAGCAACGGCCGATGAAGAGCCGCAACTTGACTTCGTTCAAACGATGAAGCAAAAATTCATCGAGGGGGATCCACTTTGGATGACGCCAGTATTGATCTGTATGATCGTAGGTATGGCTTTGGCGATTGAGCGCGTGGTTTATTTGAACCTTGCAACAATCAACACAAACAAATTCTTGGCTCAAGTTGAGGCAGCATTGAAAAGTGGTGGTGTTGAAGCAGCAAAAGAAGTTTGCCGCAATACACGAGGACCAATTGCTTCTATTTTCTATCAAGGACTTGATCGCGCAAGTGAGGGAATTGACATGGTTGAGAAATCAGTCGTTTCTTACGGAGGTGTTCAAATGGGTCTTCTTGAGAAAGGTCTTTCTTGGATTTCATTGTTCATCGCTCTTTCTCCGATGCTCGGGTTCCTTGGAACGGTAATCGGTATGATCCAGGCCTTCGACAAAATCGTTAAGGACGGTCAGGTATCACCAACTACGGTTGCGGATGGTATTAAGGTCGCCCTTTTGACAACAGTATTCGGTCTGATTTCGGCGATGGTATTGCAGGTATTCTACAACTACATCTTGTCAAAAATTGATGGTCTTGTAAATGAAATGGAAGATGCATCGATTTCTTTGATCGATATGCTTTTGAAAAATAAAGCAGTAGCTTAATTCGCCGAATTCTCTCATTCAAATACTTTAGACATGAGTGCTAAAAACACAAATTTATTGATGACGATCATCAAGTACGGCCTTGGCGGTATTGGTGTCGTGCTGAGCTTGCTCCTTTTCGCTGCACCGAATGTGCAAGACGGAACTGAAGCGGTAGAAGCATACCGTGAAGGACCACAAATGTCCTATGCAATCTGGTACACAATTATTCTAATGTTTGCTCTTTTGGCAATCGTAGTTGTGTTCTTCCTTGTGCAGATTATTACGGATACAAAGAAAACAGTGATTGCGATTGCTGGAATCATGGTTTCCTTGGTGATTTACTTGATCTGTCTTTCGGCAGGTACACAAGACACTACTGATACATTATTATTGAAGAATCCTGTTTCTCAAGGTATCGTGAACACAACAACGGCGGGTATTTGGACCATTATGGTTGGAATGCTCATCGGTGCGCTTGTGATCATCGCAGGACCTTTCATGGGAAGATTCAGAAAATAAGAAATCCTAATTATGGCTAAGAGAGAGATAGAAGAAATCAACGCAGGATCGATGGCGGACATCGCCTTCCTTCTTCTGATTTTCTTCCTTGTAACCACTACAATGGACAAGGATCAGGCCTATATTCGGAATATCCCTAAGAAAGTTGAGGTGAGTAAGCCTGTAGATGTTGAAAAACGAAACATACTTGCCATCAAAGCGAACAATCAAAATCAATTGATGGTTCGTGACATGATTTTCGAAGATCCGAATAAGATCTCTGATTTCGTTTTGGAGTTTTACAAAACAAACGAGAAGAAGAACGATCCAACGAATAACTTCCCAATGTATTCGCGCATTACCATGTCTGCAATTGATCAAAATATTGCAGTTATCGAAGGCGAAATTGAACAAATGGAAGAGGCGGGAATGAAAGCGGACATTGTCAACTTTAAGTACAACCAATTGGACGAATGGGAAAAAAAGAAACGTGCACTGAAATTATACGGTGATAACGAACTTCCTGAAATCCATGTACAAGCGAATATCCGTATTGAAGTGCAACAAGCGACTGCTTACAGCATCTTCGCGAAGATGCAAACGGAAATTGAAGAAGCAATTTTTGAGTTGAGAAATGGTGAATGTGAGCGCCTTTTTGGAATGCCTTACAGCGTTTTAAAGCGTCGCTTCGACCAAGATAAGAAGGCAGAAGATCAGGCCATGATGGATTTACTTGAAATCCTGTACCCTGCGCGAATCATCGAAGTAACACCGAAAAAATAAGAAGTTATGTCAAAGTTTAAAAAAGACGGAAGCAGACCAATGCCGGGAGTAAATACTTCCTCGCTGCCAGACATCGTATTCATGCTTCTTTTCTTCTTCATGGTGGCAACAACAAGTAAGGAAAATGATCCAACTGTAAAGGTTGAATCTCCTGTAGGAACCAAAACAACGGAACTTACCCCTTACAAACAACGTTCAGAAGTTGACTTCCTATACTTAGGTGAACCTCGCAATCCAATGCGCGCTGCTGACTTTAAAATGGGCTTCGCTTTATCATTGGATAATGTTGTTCAACCTACTGTTGACGGATTGTATACAACGAATGCTGTTGCACAGTGGAAGAAAGATAAATTCGATCAAAAACCTTCGCGAATGACTGCGCCAATTGAATCAGTAATAACATGTTTCAAAGCAGACAGAAACGCGCCTTCAGGTTTGATTTTTGACATTCGTAAAGAATTGCAAGATATCAATGCATTGACTATCGCTTACGCAGTAAGAGATAATGGAAATATTTAAAACGATTTAATCGTAAATAAGCCCGGACAGTTTGTTCGGGCTTTTTTTGTGCTTAACTTTAGGGTATGTTGAATTTTGAAGTTATCAATCCTACGCGGATTGTTTTTGGGCGCGATCAATTGAATCGCTTGCCTGAGTTATTGAGTGAATATTGTCCGTCTAAACGCGTTCTCATTGCCTATGGTGGTGGGTCGGCAGAAAAGATTGGACTTTTAAATAAAATCAGAGAGCAACTGAAAGGTTTTCATTTGGTCGAGTTTGGCGGGATTGAAGCCAATCCTCAATTTACAACCCTAATGAAAGGAGTCGATTTGGCAAGAAAGGAAGCCGTGGATTGTATTCTTGCCGTTGGTGGAGGTTCTGTGATTGACGGAGTGAAATTTATGACAGGTGCTTTCCACTATGAAGGAGATGCATGGGACGTACTTACCCGGAAAGAAAACTGCGTATTTGAAAAAGCGCTGCCCTTCGCTGTGGTATTGACCTTGCCAGCTACAGGTTCAGAAGCGAATTCCGGTGCTGTAATCAGTCGCGAGGAATTGTCTGAAAAACGAGCGATGGGTGGACCTTTGTTTTTCCCTAAATTTTCTTTCTGTGATCCGTCAGTGGTGGCATCTTTGCCAAAAAAACAGATTGCCAATGGGATCATTGATGCTTTTGTTCATACGCTCGAACAGTATGTGACCTTTCCAACTGACAATCATTTGCAAGAGCGTCAAGCTGAGGCAATTCTGTCGACATTGATAGAAATAGCACCTAAGGTTATTGAATCGCCGGATGATTATACATTAGCAGCAAACCTTATGTGGTCAGCTACGCATGCGTTAAATGGGAACCTACGTTGTGGCGTACCAACCGATTGGTGCACACACATGATTGGTCACGAATTCACGGCTTTGTACGGCATCGACCATGCACGAACACTGGCGATTGTGATGCCTAGACTTTGGGAAAACCAATTCGACAACAAGCAGGCAAAATTGACCCAATACGGGAAGCGTGTTTGGAATCTATCGGGTTCAGAAACTGAAATTGCACGTGGAGCCATTGAAAAAACAGAAGCGTTCTTTCAATCCTTGGGAGTTGACACGAAACTTTCGGCCTACACCGCCGATACAGACCATGTCGCTGAAATCATCCGTCAACGCTTTGAAGAACGTGGCTGGATAGCTATGGGTGAGCGTCAAGCCATTGGATTGAATGATGTCGAAGCCATTGTGAATCAATCGATTTAGACCAATGAACCCACCGTTTTATTTGCGTGAAACACCAACAGAAGAGTTACTTGACTTGTTGGATGAAACCGTATTGGGAACGAGTGGGGCCCGCTACCGTCATTTGGACATTAGAAATCGAGTCTCTACAGCCGATAATCCCTTGTTCTTGACCTTAGAAAGGTCGAATAAAGTTTTGGCCAATGTGACCTTTTGCCGACGCGGATCAGAATGGTATATCCGTTTTTTTGCCTTTCAAGGTGCACTTCAAGCAAGTGGGAAAAATCATACTTTCGAAAAACGTAAAGGCGTACTCAAAAATCAACTGAATCAGTTTTTTGGTGCTGCGCTTTGGGGCAATGTTGGCGATGAAAAAGTCGACTCATTTTATGCCTACATCGATCCGAAAAATGAACGGAGCAAATGGATGAGTGAGAACTTTGGATTTCGAGTCGCTGGGCACCTAGTGACACAAAGCTTTAGCCGTGCTTATCCGAAGAAATCAAAAAAACTGCGAAGAATTGAGGATTGGAATGCAGTTTCGAGTCAAATTCGACAAAACTTTTCGTCCCATCAGCATTACAACGAAGCCCAGATTTCTTCGCCACCTTTTTACGTGTTGTTGGATGAACAGGGTGAACAAATTGCTGGTGCGCATATCATGACTGTTCGTTGGCAAATTGAACGACTCCCCGGAAAATATGGTGCCGTGCTGACAAGATTAATTCCATTCCTACCGTTCTTGCGAAAATTGATCAAACCAAAAGATCACGAGTTCATCGTTCCCGATTGTGTATGGTCTGAAGGAAATGATCCCAATTTGTTGCAAGAACTTTTTTCCGCCATCCTTCATGAAGAAAAATTGAATTTAATGCTTTGGTGGACCGATGATAAAGAGGACTTGTACAAGAGTGTCAAAAATAAAGTCAATTGGGGTATTTTTCACAAACTTGTAGGGGTCTCCCCTGTAGATGTCGTTGTTCTGGAAAAAAATCCACGCCAATCAAAACTGCCTTTCTTTGTGTGTGGGTGGGATATGGTGTAGGTTTTGACAAAGGACTTGTGTGTTTAATTGGTGGCTGAGGTTCCGAAGGAAGTCTCGAAGTCACCTCTGATGGACAAAAGACCCACTTCGCTATAAGACATTAAGACAAAGGACTGCGAGCCAAGAGACAGTTCATACTTCGGTGGATCAGGTTCTCGAAGCCACATTATGTTCATTTTTCCTCGCCGTCTCAAAGCACTCATCAAAGGTATTCATTCTTAAAGTCTTGATAACTTAAGATCTCGACCACTTTTGTATTTTAGTGCAGCGGTCTCTTGTTTTTTGTTATTCAGTCCGCCTTTGCGGACGGTTCGATGTCCATTGTCTTTTGTCTTTTGTCTTTCGTCAAAAAGCGCAATAGCGCTGCCTATTACCCTCAATATACTATCTTCGCAACATGAAATACCTGATCATAGGCCTTGGTAATCCAGGAGATAAATATGCAGAAACCCGACACAATATAGGGTTTAAGGTGGTTGAATCACTAGCCAAAGAGCTTGGAGGAATCTTTGCATTGAACAAACAAGCTGAGCTTGCAGAGGTGAAATTTAAAGGCCGAACACTGATTCTAATCAAACCAACGACCTACATGAATCTTTCAGGTAAGGCAGTGAATTATTGGATGCAAGCGGAGAAAATTCAACGGGAAAATATCGTCGTGATTACCGATGATTTGGCTCTCCCTTTTGGGAAATTGCGGATGAAAGGCAAAGGAAGTGACGGTGGACATAACGGGCTAAAAGACATTCAAGCCACACTAAATTCCCAGGAATATTCCCGCCTACGCTTTGGCGTGGGAAATGATTTCTTTAAAGGTCAACAAGTAGATTACGTGTTGGGCGAATGGTCAGATGAAGAAAAGGAAACCCTGTCTGAACGTATTGATATTGCGAAGGAGTTTATTAAAAGTTATGCGACAATAGGACTAAACATGACCATGACCAATTGGAACAATAAGTGACGTCTTTTATTAGAATGAATTTTGTAAATCGAACATTTAAATATAAAATATTGAAGTTGAATCCAACTTTCAATACACATTACTATGTATACTAATTGATTTAGTCGTAAATTTGCAGTGCACGAATCAAACAGTGTATCATATGCTACTAAATTTAAATTCTTGGTCCTGCATCGGTCCGAACACAAACGCCTCACCTTTTATGTTTAGGCTGATTGTTGTATTTATGCTCTTGGCTTCGAGTACATTTGCTCAAGAAAAAGCCTCGGAGGAAGCTCCATTTGAATGCGTTATTTCGTTCAATGAAACCTTAAACGAATCGTTTATCAATACCCCACATTTTCAAAATGTATCGTGGACAATTGCGGGAGTTGATGTGATCAATTTTTCGAAAGAAGGAAATGGCGCTGCATTGAAAAACATCACTTTTGATCTTCCTGGAGAATATATTATTGGTATCAAAGAATTAGCAATTGTGAATGATAGCCATTCAGATGCGTGTAATCATCCTCATTTCCCTAAAGAAATTCACCTCACGGTGTTGCCATACCGAGTGATATTTAACTTCGATGCTGTGACCTTGTCGAATACAATTTATGGAAACAAAGAGCTTCAAGGAACCTTGTTGACTGTTCCCGTTAAGGTGGAGAGTTACACCAATAAACCAGTTGATGTGAGTTCGTTTTACCTAGTTAGTGCCGGAGTTGGAACAACAATTTCCGGAACACTTGCGAATGGATCGACTGCACTTGCGCCGGGTGAATATTTGTTCAACTATGCATTGAAAGGTGCCGCTCAGAAAGATTCTTACATCATGTTTGACTTTTATATACCGAATGGTCAAACTCAGTCCTTCTATTACCCTACCAAAATAAACTAATTCCCGAATGAATACGCGATCGAAACACATGGCGACAAAGCTGTTGATGTGGATGCAAGTACTCTTACTTTCGTCTCTGTTTTCTTTGGAAGCCTCTTCACAATGCGGGTTCTTGCCGACTTGTTCCAATACCAACTATCTCAATTATGGAATTGGCTCAAATACAGATGCAGCCTCCATTGAATACGATAACTTCTTGTCATCCTTTCACTCCACCGTTGTGCGAACAGCAAACGGTAAATGTAAATTGTGGGGTGAATACATGGCAAATGACGGTGTAACGAGTGTTTTGGCTCCTGCCGAAATAAATATGATCAATTATCCCGCGCTAACGGGGACGGTATTGAAGGCAAACCTTGGGTCGAACTCAACACCATCAGTTCAAGGAATCGTGCTGACGACGACAGGTTTGTTTGCATGGTCAACAGAAGGGGTTGTGCTTCATCCAGATTTGACTACATCTACCGTTTTTCAAAAAATCACGGTCAATGGAAATGCGCAAGGTTTGCCAAATGGCGTTTCTCCTTTGGATGTAAAAATGATTTTCAGTACATACAGAACGCTAGCCTTAACAACCTGCAGCGGTGACGTCTATGTGCTATCGCAATACGGTGAAAATACAGGAACGGGTTTAACCGGAACTTTAGCAGCTGCGGCAGCTATGCAATGGTATCGCGTAACGACCTCGGCGGCGGGAAATCCATTTTTGACAAATGTTATTGCGGTTCGTGGTAGTGAAAATACGCTCTTTGCCTTAAAATCCGACGGAACCTTGTGGACCTGGGGAACTGAAACATATTTGGCAACTAACACGGCATCTGCCTCTAGAAACAGAGCAACACAAATGACCGCTCCTTCTGCTGATCCAATTAAAATGATTGGGGTAACACGAGATGCTGGAAATGCAAGAGCGACCTATTATGTCTTGAATGCAAACGGTAACCTTTACTCTTTGGGTGAAAACGCCAACCGTCAAGTTGGAGATTGGTCGACAACAGAACGTAGAAGCTGGGTGCAACCTCGATATACCTCAACCGCAGGTCAGGTCATGAACAACATTCGTTGGATTTCACCAAATGAGCACGATAATAATTATGGAGCAATCAATGTCTTGACATCTGATTCAACAAACTACAACTGGGGGAATTCAAACGGTCAAATGCTTGGCCGCAATGGTACAGGAACCTTTAATCCGGGTATTCCTGGAGGAATTACTGCTGCCGATAAAATTCTTGCGGTAGAAACAGGTGGACATACCTCCATGATCACCAAGAAATGTGAAGACTACTTCGGATATGCTGGACATAGAATTCGAGGAAGTATGGGAGATGGAACCAACAATACCACCAGTGAAATCGCCTATTCATTTGCGACGGCAGTCGTATACATCTGTGGAGCAACCACGGTCAATGTGACGGTTTCGGGAACACCGAGTTTAGGGCCAAATGGACTGTATTGCAATTATTCTACAATTGACATTACGGCAAACCCTTCGGGAGGAACTTTTACGGCTACAGGACCCGCAACACTCGCCGGTAACTTAATGACATTCACCGGCACAGGGAACACTACTGTATCCTTGTTGTATACCGTACCAAAGCCTGGCTGTCCGCAATTAATCAGTGTAACAGAGGTGTTTAATACAGAAAACTGCAATACACCGCCAGTGGCAAATCCAGATGTTGCGACGACGAATGAGGATACGCCAATTGTCATCAATGTGCCGGCAAATGATACCGATGCTCAAGGATTGAACACGGGTTCGGTTACGATTACAACAAATCCTGCAAATGGAACAGTTACGGTGAACCCAACAACCGGTGCAGTAACCTACACGCCGAATGCGAACTTCAATGGAACCGATCAGTTCATTTATCAAATATGTGATAACGGAACACCTGTCTATTGCGATACAGCTTTGGTGACAATCACCGTTGTTCCTGTAAATGATCCGCCAATTGCCAATGATAATATTGTTGCTGGAAATTTAACGGAAGATGGCGCTAACGGAACCGTGAACATTATAACAAATGACACAGATATAGATGGTAATCCAACGGCCCCTGTTAATGGTCCTGGTCAATTTACTGTTGATTTGGATCCTTCAACACCAGGCATCCAAACGACATTTACAAATTCAACGGGCACATGGACCTTGAACACCACAACAGGTGTGGTGACTTTTGATCCAGCCAATGACTACAACGGTACTTCGACAATTACGTATACGCTTTGTGATGGCGGAGGATTGTGCGATAATGCGATTATTACATTTGTGGTTGATCCTGTGAATGATGCACCTATTGCTGTCATTAACACAACATCAACGAATGAGGATACCCCTGTGGTGATTGATGTACCATCAAACGACACGGATGTGGAGGGATTAAACTTGGGTTCTGTGACGATTACGACTAACCCAACAAATGGAACAGTTACGATTAATCCAATTACTGGAGCCATTACCTATACACCAAATGCAAACTTCAACGGAACGGATCAATTCATTTATCAAATCTGTGACAACGGAACTCCAATTTTGTGCGATACTGCCCTGGTGAATATTACCGTTAATCCTGTGAATGATGCACCAATTGCAATCGGCAATACGGCAACAACGAACGAGGACAATCAAATTGTTGTCAATGTCCCTGCAAATGATACTGATACTGAAGGATTGAATGTGGGGTCAGTGACGATTTCTACAAATCCTACAAACGGTACTGTAACAGTTGACCCAACAACGGGAGCAATTACCTATACGCCAAATCCAAACTTCAACGGAACAGATCAATTTATTTATGAAATCTGTGACAATGGATCTCCGGCCTTGTGCGACACTGCCATTGTAAATATTACAATCAACGCCGTGAATGACGCGCCAGTTGTAGACGATGAAAACGTGACAGCAACCTTCAATACTCCTGTTGGTGGTGACTTAACGGATACGGGTGACTCAGATGTCGATGGAAACCTAGTGGTGAACACAACGCCAGTGGATGGCCCATCGAATGGTACCATTGTCATCAATCCGAATGGAACTTACACCTACACACCAAATACTGGATTTACAGGTAACGATACAGTTGTGGTACAAATTTGCGACGATGGCTCTCCGCTTCCAGCAATTTGTGTGAACGACACGATTTTTATTCTTGTGGATCTTTGCATTAACAACCCTATAGAAGATTGTGATGGAGATGGGGTAATCAATGCAACTGAAGTGGCAGATGGAACTGACCCTGAGGACCCGTGTGACTTCGTTCTTGCAGACCAGACAATTGCTCCAACAGCCGCTTGGTTAGCGTTGGATTGCGATACGGATGGTTTAACCAATGGTCAAGAAGTGACAGGCGGAACGGATCCGCTTAATCCTGACACCGATGGAGATGGGGTACTAGACGGAACGGAAGTTGCGGATGGTACAAATCCAATTGATCCATGTGACCTGATTTTAGCGAGTCAAACATTGACACCAACAGCTGCATGGTCAGCCTTAGATTGTGACACGGACGGCTTGACAAATGGTCAAGAAGTGACAGGTGGAACGGATCCACTCAATCCTGATTCTGATGGAGATGGTGTGATTGACGGAACGGAAGTAACGGACGGAACAAGTCCTTTGGATCCATGTGAATTGTTGTTAGCAAGCCAAACGCTGATACCTACCGCTGCATGGAATTCACTAGATTGCGACAATGATGGCTTAACTAATGGCGTTGAGGTTACGGGTGGTACAAACCCATTGAATCCAGATACAGATGGTGATGGTGTGATTGACGGAACAGAAGTGACAGACGGAACAAATCCTTTGGATCCATGTGAGTTCTTGTTGGCAAGTCAAACTGTCGTTCCATCAGTAGCTTGGGCGGCCTTGGATTGCGACAATGACGGGTCGACAAATGGAGAAGAAACAACAAACGGTAGCGATCCAACGAACCCAGACACAGATGGTGATGGAGTTCTTGATGGTACAGAAGTTGCCGACGGTACAAGCCCAACGAATCCATGTGAATTCTTGCTTGCAAGTCAAACGGTAACGCCAACAGTGGTGTGGTTAGATTTGGATTGCGATGGAGACGGCTTGACCAATGGAGAAGAAGTTGCAGGCGGCACAGACCCCTTGAATCCAGATTCGGATGGTGACGGAGTAATTGATGGGACGGAAGTTCTTGATGGCACAGACCCATTGAATCCATGTGATTTTGTACTAGCAAATCAAACAGTACCTACAAGCATTGAATGGAATGCTTTGGATTGTGATGAAGATGGAATTTTGAATGGAGATGAAATAACTCAAGGCTCTGATCCATTGAATCCTTGTTCACCAAACCTATGTGACATCATCGTACCAGAGGCATTCACGCCAGATGGAGACGGTATCAATGATGCATTTGAAATTATTGGAATTGAACAAATCCCAGACAACACCATCGTTATCTTCAACCGCTGGGGGAATGCTGTGTTCGAAGCGACAAACTACCAAAATAACTGGTTGGGGACATCAACAAGCAAGTTGACAGTTGGTGATGAAAACCTTCCTACAGGAACCTATTATTACCTGTTTGATACGAAAACAGATAAGTTCGGTATTCTGAAAGGCTTTGTTTACCTACAACGCTAATCTGCCGGAAATAATATTGAAATGAAAATGAAACAGTACATATTTTTTGCCTCCATGGTGTTCACCCTTTTTGGTTTGAATGCGCAACAAGACCCACACTTTACCCAGTATTTTGACAATACTTTGTTTGTTAATCCTGCCTATGCGGGAAGCAAAGGGGTAATGAACATTACGGGAATTCACCGTGAACAATGGGTTGGATTTGATGGCCGTCCACGCTCGTCAACATTCAGTATTCATTCTCCCTTAAATTATGAGTCTGTAGGTGTTGGATTTACCATGGTGAATGATGAAGCAGGTCCAGTCAAACAAACAATGATGTATGGGGATTTTTCCTATACCTTGCGTTTTAAGGACAGCGATCATAAACTGGCTTTCGGATTGAAAGCTGGAATGAACATCATTAATGTTGGCACATCGACATTGCAAACAACGGATCCGAACGATCCGAAGTTGTTGACCAATGTGACAAACCGAGTAAATCCAAACTTTGGACTTGGCGTGTATTACCATTCGTCAAAATTGTTTGCAGGGTTCAGTATCCCGAAATTTGTGCAGCGCAGTTACGATGGATTGAGTTCAACAAGTCTTGAAAAACGCCATTATTATTTCATTTTTGGTGGAGTTGTTCCTGTCAATGCACAGTGGAAGATTCGCCCTTCAGCACAAATCAAAATGACTGCGGGCGCACCCATGAGTTTTGACATTAGTTCTGCCGGAATCTATCAGGATAAATTGTGGTTTGGCCTTATGTACCGTATTGCATCTGCTTTCGGTGTCTTTGCTCAATATCAAATTACACCTCAGTTTAAGTTGGGTGTGGCGAGTGATTTTGGCACTCAGCAGATTCGCAACTACAATTATGGCACATTCGAAATGCTCGCATCGTACGACTTCGTATTTAAAAAACAAGGGATTCGTTCTCCGCGTTATTTCTAAGAATTTATCCAATGACACTGAAGAATTTATTTTTTGCAGCCTGCATCGCACTATTGAGTATTCCTGCATTCGCACAAACAGGTAAACTAAAGAAAGCCGATGCCTATTATGAAAAATTGGCCTACGCTTACGCTGCTGACTTGTACGTGAAGCTAATCGGTACGGAAGCAGAAACACCGCAAATGAAATCCAAACTTGCGCAATGTTACTTCCAAATGGGGGATATGCTAAATGCGGAGTTGTATTATTCGGAAGTTGTCAATACCCCAGGAGCAAGTATTGAAGATTATTTCTTCTATGCCCAAGCCTTGAAGCAAAATGGTAGATATGAGAAAAGCGACGAGTGGATGCAACATTTTTCGGATTCTATGATTGGTGACCTTCGTGCTCAGTCCTTTGTGAAAAACATGTCCTACATAGCGGCGATTGAAAAGCAAGGAGAACGCTTTTCGATAAAACATATTGGCAACAATTCTGCAGCTGCCGATTTCGGAGGTTACCCTGCACCAAATACATCGGATATTTATTTCATTTCATCCAGAAAAATTAATATACCAGTTCAAAACGAATGGTCTTGGAATGGTCGACTGTTCTTGGATATTTACCGTTCAAAAGCAGATGAAAATCAAGAGTTGACCAACGAAGTGTTGGTAACAAAACGCATCAATTCCCGCTACCACGAAGGTCCTTTGTGCTTTTCACCGGATGGGAAAATGGTGTATTTTACACGAAACAATATCGCAAAAGGTTTTGCTGAACGAGACGACAAAGGGATTCAAAATTTGAAAATTCTTAAGGCCAATGTCGATTCCTTGGGGAATTGGTCCAATGAAATGGAATTGCCTTTCAATGCAAGGGATTACTCCGTAGGACACCCCTCCATTAGTGCGGATGGCTCAACACTCTATTTTGCATCAGATATGCCAGGTGGATTTGGGGGTGCGGACATCTATTCAGTCACAATCAATGTTGATGGGACTTTCGGTAGTCCACAAAACCTTGGGAAAGCAATCAATACGGAAGCGCAAGAAATGTTCCCGTGGATTTCCAATGATGGGTTCTTATATTTCTCTTCCAATGGACATATTGGCCTCGGTGGCCTCGATATCTTTGTCGTTGTGCCGAAAAAAGAAGGTGGATTTGGTAAGATGTTCAATGCCGGACGTCCTTTGAATGGTCGCCAAGATGACTTTGCCATAGCCATGAATGCTGACAATCGAACTGGATATTTTTCATCCAACCGCAAAGGAGGGAATGGTGACGATGACATCTATTCGTATGTCTTATTGAAACCATTCAACGTCCAATTGATTTTGGCGGGGATCATTACAGACCAAGAAACAGGTGAAGTATTGGTCGGTGCCCCAGTTCAATTGAAAGATTCAGCGGGGAATCTTCTTGGTACCGTCATGACAAACGAAGCAGGGAAATATAG
Organism: uncultured Flavobacteriia bacterium; assembly: GCA_903873915.1. Classification (GTDB taxonomy): domain Bacteria; phylum Bacteroidota; class Bacteroidia; order Flavobacteriales_D; family Crocinitomicaceae; genus M0103. Next base: position 31,050 of record CAIQQH010000032.1, read on the forward strand.
TTTTGAGGTTGAGCGCAATTTGAACTACGGAATTGCCATCGACAGCATGCCGAAGTATTATTCAAATGCGCGCACTGTTTCTACAAGTGGCTTGGATGATTTGGATGAATTGGTTCAAGCGGATTTGTCATTGGAGAAAGATCCTGGACTTTCCTTGTATTGCCTTGTAACGGATAAGACAACTGGGCTTCCACTATCTGGAGTGACTCTTAAAATTCTTCAAAAACAAGACAATTCGGAGTTTGCTTCTGTACTAACCCCAATAACTGGAGACTGGAAAAAAGGAATGCCTGGATTTAAAATCGGAGATAAATTGTCCTATACCATCGAGTTGAGCAAGCCAGGATATGTAAGCCAATCCTTCACGTTTGACTATACGGTAAATAAACCAGGTCGAATTAACATCCATGAATCCATCGATCTAGCCATGTCGCCTATTTCGCTTTATTGTTTAATTACTGAGAAGGGTACTGGTTTGCCTGTTCAGGGTGCGTCCGTGAAAATCTTGAACAAAGACAAGTCTGAATTCCTTGCGGTGAACACACCTGCAACAGGGGACTTGAAGAAAAGCTTGGACGGAATGAAGTTGGGTGATAAATTGTCATTCATGATAGAAGTGAGCAAGGAAGGTTATCTTCAGGAAAGCTTCAATTTTGACTACACGATTTCTAAACCGGGACAAATCAATATTCACGAAATCATTGATGTATCCTTGTCAAAACTGGATGTTGGACAAGATTTAGCTTCGATGATTGAGCTGAAGCCAATTCTCTTTGATGTAGGCAAATACGCCATTCGCAAAGATGCAGCTATTGAACTCAATAAGATCATTGAGATCATGAATCAATACCCTACAATGGTTGTGGAATTGGGTTCGCATACCGACTGTCGTGGAACAATCGCTGCCAATACAACCTTATCGGAAAAACGTGCAAATGCCTCTGCGGAGTACATCAAAAAACGCATCACCAATCCAGAACGTATTTATGGAAAAGGATATGGCGAAACGAAACTAAAGGTCGATTGTCCGTGCGAAGGAACTGTGAAATCTAAATGCCCTGATTCTGAACACCAAAAGAATAGACGCACGGAGTTTATCATCATGAAAATGTAGTTTTTTAGTTACGAATGACATCTTAAGTCTTAAACAACTTGGACTCTGTAGTGAATTTGATGACTGCGTCAATTTGATCCCTTCGGGAATTTTATATTCGTCATCTTTTGAATTCTAGCCTGAACCGAAAATTTTCAACTCGGGCTTCGAGTATGCTGCGCACCTCAGCCACCAAATTAGTAACTCGTCACTTTTTGAAGTCCTTTGTCCTTCGAAGCTCAAAGAGCGAAGAAGTATCCCTTGTCCTTCGAAGCTCAAAGAGCGAAGAAGTATACTTTGTCTTTTTTATTCGCCGAAGCTTAAAAAGCGAAGGTGAATTGTCCCTCTTGACTTTTCTAACTACTTTTGCACATATTCCAATCGGACATGAAGCGTACAGAAATTGCAGAGATTCTTAAACAGCCAGAAATTGGTCAAAACTATTGTGTAAAAGGATGGGTTCGTGCTTTTCGAAGCAATCGATTCATTCAAATCAATGACGGTTCTACCATACATACCTTGCAGGCTGTAGTAGATTTTGAGCAATTTGATGAAGCGCTTTTGAAGAAAATTACCACGGCCGCAGCGGTAGGATTGACAGGCACTCTCGTTGCCTCTCAAGGTGCTGGCCAGACAGTGGAATTGCAAGTATCTGCTATCGAAATCATTGGTGAAGCGAATCCAGATGACGTGCAGCGAACGGTGATGCAACCGAAAAAACACAGCTTGGAGTTTCTCCGTGAACAAGCGCATTTGCGTTTCCGTACGAATACCTTCGGTGCGGTGTTTAGAATTCGTCACGCTGTATCGTATGCCATTCACAAGTTTTTTAACGATCAGAATTTCTACTACATTCATACGCCAATAATTACAGGTTCAGATGCAGAAGGAGCCGGTGAAATGTTCCGTGTTTCAACCTTGGATCCACAAAATCCACCATTGACAGAAGATGGTACAATTGATTACAAACAAGATTTCTTTGGTAAGCCAGTGAACCTAACGGTATCTGGACAGCTTGAAGCAGAACTTGCAGCACTGGCGCTTGGAAAAGTATATACCTTCGGACCAACATTTCGCGCTGAAAATTCGAATACTTCGCGTCATCTTGCCGAATTTTGGATGATCGAACCGGAAGTGGCCTTCAATGACATTCATGCGAACATGGATTTGGCGGAAGAGATGCTCAAGTACATTTGCAGCTATGTGATGGAAAACTTCCCTGATGATTTGAAATTTTTACACGACCGTGAGGCTGCTGAACAACAAACAAAGCCACAAAACGAACGCAGTGAAATGGGGCTTGTTGAGCGTTTGCAATTTGTTGTATCCAATGAATTCAAGCGCATCACGTATACAGAAGCGATCGATGTGTTGCGCAACTCCAACCATTATAAAAAGAAGAAATTCCAATACGAAGTGGAATGGGGGACAGATTTGCAAAGCGAACACGAACGTTTCTTGGTAGAGAAGGAATACAAGCGTCCCGTGATTATTACCGATTATCCTGCGTCCTTCAAGGCGTTTTACATGCGTAGAAACGACAACAGTGAAGCTGGTCGTGAGACCGTTGCGGCGATGGATATTCTTTTCCCTGGAATTGGTGAAATGGTGGGCGGCTCACAACGTGAAGAACGTTTGGATGTCCTGCGCGAAAAATGTGCAGCGTTCCATATTCCTGAAGAAGATTTGTGGTGGTATCTAGATACCCGCAAGTTCGGAACCGTTCCACATGCTGGCTTCGGCCTTGGCTTCGAACGCATGGTGATGTTCGTCACGGGCATGTCAAACATCCGCGACGTGATTCCTTTCCCACGCACGCCACAAAACGCAGAGTTTTAATCGACCAATTAATCTTCTTTTCTAAGGAGCTCGATGTTGTGAACGGGCTGGTACACAAGTGGAACCTGTTCAACAACGACATCTGATTTGTCTAGTCCGAATGCGGATTGGTCACTTAAGCTGTGCTGCTTCAACCAGAAGTACGAATTCAAGAGGATTCCTTCGCGCAACGTGAATTCATTTTCTGCCGACAAGAATTTCTCAATCACCATAAATTTGAAGTCGGGTTCATTGTTGTATTTCGTTGAACCATCTGGACGATTGTGGAGATTGAGCTCCTTGTTTTTAATCAAATCTTGGACGATCTTTTTGAAATACAGCTCAGTTCTGGGTTGCACACGGAACCCTATATGAATGTTGATTTTAATAATCTTGTCATCCACGAGCTCATTGACATCAAAGGCGAGTGTATATGGCTCATTTGTCCTGTGAAGGTGCAAAAACCAATACACATCTGCGCGCTTGGGCTTTTTGGATAAGATTGATTTTATGATTTTTTCTTCAATCTCATGCTTGACATTGGCTTTTGTCAAATAAATTATGTGTGTTGCAAATTTTGGAATTTCTTCATCATCAATTAATTCCTTGATCATCGGCACATGTTCACCGAGGTCAACAAATTTCGTAAATCGATTTGTGATGCGTCGTCCTCGGTGAACTGTGAACATGACGAAAAAGAAGATGGAGGAGATGATCAACGTGATGTAACCTCCTTCAGGGAATTTCTGAATGTTTGCGATAAAGAATGTGATTTCGATGGAGGCGAACAAAAGCATGAGAAGAATCACCAATACTTTATTCCAACGCAATTTGTACCACAAGAAAATGGTGAGCAGGAAGGTTGTCACCATCATCGTAATGGTTATTGCCAATCCATAGGCCGCCTCCATGTTGGACGAGTTTTGGAAATACAGGACCATCAGTACACATCCAATCCAAAGAATAATATTGACACTTGGGATGTAGATTTGGCCCTTGATGTTTGAAGGTTGACGCACCGTCACGCGCGGCCAAAAGTTCAAGTTCATGGCTTCGTTGATCAGGGTGTAACTTCCGCTGATTAAGGCTTGTGAGGCAATAATTGCTGCCGACGTTGCGATGATGATCCCAGGAATCAAGAACCATTCTGGCATGATTTCATAAAAAGGATTCAGTCCATGCATGGTGGCTCCTTTGCCTAACCCCATCAGGTAACTCGCCTGCCCCATGTAGTTCACGACAAGACAAACCTTGACAAAAACCCATGTGATGCGAATGTTCTTTTTTCCGCAATGCCCCAAATCGGAGTACAGGGCTTCAGCACCAGTAGTTGCAAGAAATACCGCACCCAACAAGACAAATCCCCCCGGATACTTGCTTAAAAAATTGAAAGCATACATTGGATTCAAGGCGTTGAGAATCTCTGGATTTTCGAGGATTTTTGAAAATCCTAGGACAAACAACATGGAAAACCACACCATCATGGCTGGACCAAAAACATAGCCAACAGCATGTGTTCCAAAGCGCTGGAAAAAGAACAATCCCGAGATAATCACTATGACAATCGGAACGGTGTGAATGTCTTTGAGCGCCTCAAACTTCGATAGTCCTTCAACAGCGGAAGAAACCGAAATAGGCGGGGTAATGATTCCATCGGCCAATAGGGTCGAGGCACCAATGATGGTTGGGATAAGGAAGAATTTCCCGTAGCGTTTCACAAGGGCATAAAGCGAAAAGATCCCACCCTCACCGTGGTTGTCTGCCTTGAGGGTGAGGTAGATGTATTTAAAGGTGGTCTGAAATGTAATGGTCCAAAATACGCAAGAAATACCTCCATACACCAGCGTCTCGCTTATAGGTCGGTCACCAATAATGGCTTTAAGCACATACAAGGGACTTGTTCCGATATCACCATAGATGATTCCGAGTGCAATTAATAGCGAGGCGGCCGTGATTTTGTTGTTTGGCAATGACATGGACTTCAAATTTTGTGTAAAGGTGCGATTTTAGACAATAAGCCTCGGTCAATAGTTATAGAAATTTGAGGTCAAAGGTTTCGATTTACTTTTCTGCAAGAGATTGTATGTGCTCAGCACTTTAAACTTTTCTTACTACCTTCGGACTGTAGTTGATCAAATCACTATTGCTCAAAAAAACCATGGCACTAAAACAATATCTTGTTCAGAAACTCGAACAGCGACTGTCTCCTCAGCAGATTCAGTTGATGAAGTTATTGCAGGTGCCAACCATGGAATTGGATCAACGAATCAAACAAGAAATCGAGGAAAATCCAGCACTCGAGGAAGGTGCTGATTTTGAAGAGGATGAATACGACAATGCCTCCGATGACGAGGATGAGTTTGACAACGATGAGCCCGACTTTGACATTTCGGATTACATCGATGAAGATGGCTCTGACTATAAAACCAAGGCCAACAACCACAGCAAAGACGATGAGGAACGCGTAATCCCTCTGTCTGGTGAATCTACTTTTCAAGAAAAATTGACGGAGCAACTTCAACTCTTGGACCTTGACGACACACAATATGTAATTGCGGATACCATCATTGGAAACTTGGATGAATCGGGATACCTCAACAGAGAAATAGAATCGATTGTCGATGATTTGGCTTTTTCAGCAAATATCACGGTGACCGAACCGGAAATTGAAGAAGTATTGTTGGTAATTCAAGAGCTTGACCCTGCAGGAGTAGGCGCACGCGACCTTCAAGAATGCTTATTGATTCAAATCAACCGCAAGCAAGATGGCGACATTACACGCTATACGGCCAAGATTATTTTAGAGCAGTTTTTTGAAGAATTCACACGCAAGCACTACGATAAAATCACGAAAAAACTCGAGATTGAAGACCAAGACTTGAAGGAGGCCATCGATGAAATTCTAAAACTGAACCCAAAGCCAGGTGGTTCAATGAAGGAAACGGCGAAGAACTACCAGCAAATCATTCCTGATTTTCTCATTACCGAATTTGAAGGCAAACTCGAACTTACGCTCAACAGTAGAAATGCACCCGAATTGAAGGTGAGTCGCGAATACGAGCAAATGCTCAGGTCATATGCTGAAGGGGCAAAACGATCAAAATCAGACAAAGATGCCTTGATGTTCGTGAAGCAAAAATTGGATGGTGCCAAATGGTTTATCGATGCGATCAAACAACGGCAAAATACCTTATTGTTGACCATGAATGCCATTATGAATTATCAGCGCGCCTACTTTTTAACCGGTGATGAAGCAAATCTGCGCCCGATGATCTTAAAAGATATTGCGGAGGTTGTGAGTCTCGATATTTCAACCATTTCACGTGTGGCAAATAGCAAGTATGTACAAACAGGCTATGGAATTATTTCACTCAAGTACTTTTTCTCTGAGGGACTTTCCACCGATTCGGGGGAAGAAGTTTCGACGCGGGAGGTGAAGAAAATTCTTTCTGAAGCCATTGAAGGTGAACATAAACGACGACCACTGACCGATGAACGCTTGGCTGAAATACTGAACGAAAAAGGATATAACATCGCACGCCGAACGGTGGCGAAATACCGAGAGCAGCTCAATATCCCTGTCGCCCGTCTTCGTAAAGAATTGTAATGAAAGTACTATCACATCTCATATCTTGGCTTTTCTTGCCTTTATTTATGCCAGTTTATGGCCTACTATTGGCGATGTATGTGCCGTCAGAACAAGACTATTTCTTCAACGAAGAGTCGATTTATTATCTGCCACAAGCGGCAAAATTGGCGATTTTATACATGTTTTTCATCTTTAGCATCCTAGCGCCTGCACTCTCGTTCCTCATTCTACATCGCCGAAAGATCATTACCACCATCGATATGGAAAACCAACGCGAGCGAAACATCCCCATGTTCATTATGTTGGCGTATTGTCTTGTGTTGTATTTGCTTTTTGTCTTCAAAGCACAAGATGGCGTTCTTCCAAAATACATTTATGCACTACCACTTGCAGGTGTTTTAGTGACAGGGTCTTATACTTACATTAATCGATGGATAAAAATCAGTTTGCACGCAGGAGGCGCGGGAATTTTTACGGGCTTCCTAATGGCTTACGCAAGTCAACAAGCTGAACATCAGTTTTGGATTTTGCCCATGGCCGTGATTTTATCTGCGGCTATTATTTCCGCGCGTTTGTTTTTAGGCAAACACCGCCCAATCGAAGTATATACAGGGTGGGGCATCGCAACGTTGGTTACCTTTCTTGTTAATTTTTATTACCCGATTTAATGAAAAACTCAAAAGGATTTGTGCCTATCGCACTGATTGGAATGTTGTGCGTCTTACTGTTTAGTGCCTGTGGCTTGATGGGTGATAAAGGTCAAGGCAAGGGCTTCAATTTATTCACCTTGGATCAAGACCGTGCGCTTGGCGCGCAAGTGGCCCATGAGATTGACAGCAACAAACGGGAATATCCCATTCTCGATTCTGTGCAATACAAATCGGTGTACCAATACCTGTATAAGGTTCGTGACAACATTTTAAATTCAGGTCAAGTAACGCTGCGCAACGAATTTGGGTGGAAACTGCATGTGATTCACAACGACAGCGTGCTCAATGCCTTCTGTACGCCAGGAGGGTATATTTACATTTATACAGGGATCTTGAAATACCTCGATTCGGAAGATCAATTGGCGGGTGTATTGGGACATGAAATTGGTCATGCTGACTTGCGTCATTCAACACGTCAGATGACTGAAATGTTTGGTTTGCAACTGCTGCTAGATGTCCTTGCAGGTGATCGCGTGGCTTTGAAACAAATTTCTGGAGCCCTCATAGGCTTGAAGTTCTCACGTGCACACGAAACACAAGCCGACGAATGTTCGGTACGCTATCTTTGCCCTACGGCCTACAATGCTGCAGGTGGAGCGGGATTCTTTCAGAAAATCATGGATTCAAATAGTGCGCGACCACCTGAATTCTTGAGCACGCACCCAGATCCAGGAAATCGAATTGAACATTTTATCAATGCGCGTTCAACCATGGGCTGCACCGGTGAAAATAACTTCGCGGCAGAATACAAAGCCATGCTTGCCAAACTTCCAAAATAAGCGATGAAAGAAAAACGCGTTTCATTGGATGATATCGCCCGTGCTATTGGAGTTTCTAAGGCCACGGTATCTTTCGTGCTGAATGGCAAGGGAGATGAATTCAATATCAGCAAGGAAAAACAACGGTTGATTGCGGAGAAAGCGCGGGAGTTGCAGTATGTGCCTAACTTTTTTGCAAAGAGTTTACGAACGGGAGCCACAAAAACGATTGGATTGGTTGTTTCCGACATCACCAATGCCTTCTATGCCGAATTGTGCAAGACCATCCAAGAGGCACTACACGAACGTGGATACAACACCTTTTTCGTAAATACCAACGATGATTGCGCCCTGGAACTTCAATTGATGCGTGAGCTCATTCACAGTTCCATCGATGGAATGATCATCGCACCGTGCAACACCATCGACGCTCTGATTCCTATTTTAAGAGAAACACACATTCCAGTCGTTTTTGCGGATCGCCCTGGAGATGAGGAGGCAGATTTTATAGGGGTTGACCATCAAATGGAGGCCCATAAGCTGATTGAATCTTTTTCGAAAAAACCCAAAAAAGTGGCGGCTTTTGTCAAGAAAGAAGAACATATTTCAACAATCTTGATGCGCATTGAGGGGATAAAAGAAGCTTGTGAAAAGGATGCCATAGCGTATGAAATCTTCCATTTACCCGCTGATGAACAAGCAGTTGATCGTTTGGTAACGAAGGAATTGATGAAGGGAACGGATTCATTTCTACCCTTAAATAACATCGCTGCATTTCAGCTCATCGCCTCATTCAGAAGACTGTTGGTCAATGTGCCGCGCGAAGTACGTTTGATTTCATTCGATGATCACCCCGCATTTGAGTATTTCTATCCACCCGTTTCTGCGCTGCGACAACCAATAAAAACAATCGCTGAGGAAAGCGTCATCCGTTTGTTGCATCGACTCGATGAAAAACAAAATCCCGGAAAACACTTGCTGCTTTCATGCACTTTTGTTCCCAGAGGAACGCACTAATTTAAAAGATTTTAAGACAAGAGACTTTGAAAAGTTACTAGTTACTAGTTACGAATGACGAGTTGGACTCAACTTCGAGAACCGTAAATGTCAGCTTCGGAGTAGACACTTAACTCGTAACTAGTCATTCGTAATTAGTAACTAATCATTTATTACTACCCCAAGCTCACAATCAAATTATCC
>CAIQQH010000033.1 GCA_903873915.1 uncultured Flavobacteriia bacterium
AATTGTACAAAAGAACATGAAACGATTGCGCGACTTGAGAAGGAGAAAAAAATGCTTTCAGTGATAGCTGCTGCGAGTCAGGAATTATTGGACAATAAACGATTGAAGGATGCACTTTCATTTGGGTTGAAAGAAATCGGGGAATCAATCGAGGCGGATCATGTTTACATTTTTGAAAATTCTATGGATTATGAAAGTGGAATGGCTCGCTGCACGCGGACCTACGAGTGGGCACCTTCTCGCGCTAGCAGCGCAATGGATTTTGGCGAAAACACCTCGTATCGTTTGGAGGAAATCCCTGAGCTTATTGTTCCACTTATGGACAACCAAACCTTGAATAAACACACGCGTGAATTGCCCGATTCTTTAATTAAGTCCATTTTGGAGTCACGAGGTGTTATGTCATTGCTCATCATTCCAATTTATACACAGGATATTTTTTGGGGATTTATTGGCTTTGATGATTTTCATAAGAAACGTAGCTGGACCGATCCTGAAATTGTGCTATTGAAATCCTTTGCGGATTCTATCGCCAATGCGATGATTCGTCAGGAATTTGAGTTGGAATCTATTGATGCACGACACCAAGCCGAGCGGAGCAGTCGTTCGAAATCGGAATTCATTGCCAACATGAGCCATGAATTAAGAACCCCATTAAATGGAGTTCTTGGATTTGCTCAGCTTTTGGAACAAAGTGATTTAACGGATGAACAAAAGTTATTTAGTGTTGAATTGATGAAATCGGCGAGTCAGTTGTTGAGCTTGATTGATGACATGGTCGATTATACCCATTTTAATTCAGATGAAATCTGTTTAAACAACGTTCAAATAAACATGAAGGCCTTGGTGTATGACATCAATGAGGCTTTCGGTCAAATGAAAACCACTGAAATTAAATTTGTCGTTCATGTTTCGGATGATGTCCCTGGGGTAATTATTGCCGATTATGAGTGTTTGAGGCGAGTATTGATTCAGCTCCTATCGAATGCCAACAAGTTCACAAAAGATGGAGTTGTTGAATTCATTGTCGATTGGATTGATGGCTTCATGTATTTTGGTGTTCGCGATAGTGGCATTGGGATCGATGATTTTGAAATCCCACTTCTTGGAACGCCTTTTTATCAAGTTGATTCGTCCATCACCAAAAAATATCCGGGCACGGGAGTAGGCTTGTCCCTTGTGAAACGATTGCTTTCAGCCATGAAAAGCGACTTACACATCGAAAGTAAATTGGGTGACGGGAGTTTATTCTTTTTCTTTTTGCCAACGATCAATGGTCCTGATGAAAGTGAAGAGGTTTAATAAAAACGCATGCTTTATGACCAATGCAAATCCTATATTTGTAAAAAAAAATAAGCCATGAAAGTGTACGGAAATATTTTGGAGACGATTGGAAACACCCCATTGGTAAGAATTAATAAGCTTACAAGTGGAATTTCTGCCACCGTTTTAGCAAAGGTAGAGACAACCAATCCCGGCAATTCTGTTAAGGATCGAATGGCGCTGAAAATGATTGAAGATGCTGAAAAGGCGGGGATCATTAAGCCAGGAGCAACCATCATCGAAGGAACATCAGGAAACACAGGGATGGGCTTGGCTTTGGCTTGTATCATCAAAGGGTATAAGTTGGTGTGTGTATTGAACGACAAACAATCGAAAGAAAAAATGGATATACTCCGCGCTGTGGGATCTGAGGTCGTGGTTTGTCCAACAGCGGTAGAACCGTCTGATCCACGTTCTTATTATTCTGTATCGCGTCGCTTGGCTGCTGAAACGCCAAACTCATGGTATGTAAATCAGTACGATAACTTGTCGAATCGCGAGGCACACTACGAATCTACAGGACCTGAAATTTGGGAACAAACAGATGGGAAAATCACTCACTTTGTGGTTGGTGTAGGCACCGGAGGAACAATTTCGGGTGTTGGAAAATATTTGAAAGAGAAGAATCCAAACATCAAGATTTGGGGAATTGATACCTATGGTTCTGTATTTAAAAAATACAAGGAAACAGGTATTTTTGATGAGAATGAAATTTATCCGTACATCACTGAAGGTATTGGAGAAGATATTTTGCCTGCAAATGTGGATTTTGATGTCATTGATGCCTTTGAAAAAGTAACCGATAAAGATGCTGCGGTTTATACCCGAAAATTGGCCCGTGAAGAGGGTATTTTTGTTGGAAATTCAGCTGGCGCAGCGATCAAAGGTGTTTTACAACTTCAAGATCAACTCACAGCAGATGATGTTGTAGTGGTGTTGTTTCACGACCACGGTAGCCGCTATGTTGGTAAAATCTTCAATGACGATTGGATGCGCGAACGTGGCTTCTTAGAGGAAGAATACAAGACCGCAGGCGAGTTGGTTGCGAAGAATGCCGATTCTCCATTGGTCACGGTTTTTGCTGAAGAATTGGTGTCACATGCCATTGCTAAGATGCGCAAATTTAGCATCTCTCAAATTCCTGTGCTGAAGGACAATACTTTCGTCGGTTCAATTGACGATAGCCACGTGTATCAATTGTTGGTGGAAGATCCGTCATTGAGAGATTCTCCAATTTCATCCATTATGGGAGCACCATTTCCAGTGGTCAATCATTCGGCACATTTGGATGATTTGTGTAAGCTTATTAATAAAGATACACCAGCCGTATTGGTTGAATTGCCGCAAGGTGGGCATCACATTGTAACGCGTTACGATATCATTTCGGCAATGTCGTGAAACCAAAAGTTTTTATTGACCAACTTGGACGAAAGGTAGTTTTGAACGACAAGCCAAGTCGAATTGTGTCCTTGGTTCCGTCGCAAACAGAGTTACTTTACGATCTTGGTCTTGATGATCGGGTAGTGGGCATTACAAAATTTTGCATTCACCCAACACATTGGTATGAGTCAAAGGTTCGAGTTGGCGGAACGAAAAACGTGAACATTGAACGTGTTAGAGCACTAAATCCAGATCTTATTCTTGCCAACAAGGAAGAAAATACAAAAGAGGACATTACTCAACTTGAAACAATAGCGCCAGTTTGGATTAGCGATATAAATTCATTCGATAATGCCCTAGACATGATTCGATCCTTTGGTGAAGTTTTGGGCTGTGAAGAGTCTGCCGAAAAACAAATTGCCGACATTACTCTTGCCTTCTCAAACTCTGTGATTGATTCCTGGAATTCTGCGCTGTATTTAATCTGGAAAGATCCCGATTACTGCGCAGGAAAAGTCACTTTCATTTCTTCGATGATGGAAAAAGCTGGTTTCAATAATGTATGCCCGCATCCTCGTTATCCGGAGGTGGGGACATTCAAAATGCAACAACCCGCATATATTCTACTCAGCTCAGAACCCTATCCCTTTAAAGAAAGAGATTGTGACGAGTATTTGAAACGCTATCCCCTTTCTAAGGTGATTGTTGTGGACGGTGAAATGTTCTCTTGGTACGGTTCGCGCATGCGTTTAGCAGCCAACTATTTCAAACAGTTACAGAATGAAATTGGCCGACATTAAAAACCGGATGATCTCGTTAATGGGGTAGCTGCCTTTTTTAAATAGTATTTTACCAGTAAAATCTATCCGTTTGTCATTTTTATGGATCATGCGAATGTCAATGGATTCTGTCGTTAATGCCAGCTTCTTAGTCGCATGAAAAAGAGGATTCATCTCAATCAGCGCAAGAGCGAAACCATCATATTTGTAGCTGAAAAATGAAGCTGGCTCGCCGCTCACATTGAACAGGGTGGATGAATTTTTCAGTTCAATTCGCGGTACTTGAGTGCTGCCAATGTAGCTTACACTGTCATTCAGTTTTTTGTAAAAGAAAAGTTGGTTCATCACAGAAATTTCCTGTTGTTCCTCATTGATGATTAGAGCGTCTCCTAGTTTATCCTTTAAGAGGGCAATCATGTCTGTTTTCTCTTTAAACCCGACGAGCAATTCTACTTTGAGTTTAGGGATGCCGTTGGCATTGGATTCGTCAAAACCGAAAAAGTTGAAGTCGAAATGCGTAATGGGAATATCTTCAAAGGGGAGTTCACCAAGGTGGGATGCTGAAATATGGAATCCATTTTCTTCGAGTTGGGAGCGCACAAGACGTTTTATGAATGAATTCGGTGAGAATTTCCCGCTAAATACGATGGTGTTTTCTGAGATATCAAGTTCAAATCGGCCAAGTTTACCGCCAACGGAAATCAACTTATCCTCTCGAATGGGTGCTTTTTGCTTCTTGGTTGAGTTGGACAGTATGTTGTCGGCAAGCTGCTCTAAATCAATGGCTGAGGCATGATTGTTTTCCTTGCCGCCATAAGATAAAATTAAACCAACCTCATTGTGCGTAATTGCCACCCTATGCGCCGTAACAGTGGATCCAATTGTTTCCTCAAAAGCATCTTCATCGTTCAGTTTTACAAGTACACCAATGACATAAGAAGTTTTAAAAGGCATTTTAAATAACACAACATCAGAAAGATAGTCAATACCGTTGGGTGTTATTTTCTTGCCGCCCTTCTTTTGTTGTTTTAATTTCCTGTAAAGTGAATTCACCAATTTAGCGTCTTCTGAGTCGATGAGGACCGATTGAATGGTTTGATCAATAATGGCCCGTGAATTTATTCGAAGGACCAAATCGGCATCCGCCGGAATGTAATTGAGTTGATTCTGCTTGGTCGTTAAAAGCAGCGTGTCTGTGATGAAAATGATTCCAATTAAAACGCCCAATAAAAAAAGTAATCCAAGAGTTCGCGTAAATGCTTTAAGTGCTTGCATGGAACAAAAGTAAGTGAATTGTTTTATACCTAAATTTGGGGATGAAAAATTTCGCACGATTTCTTTTTAAAATTTTCGGTTGGAAAATCGAAGAAAATTCTCCGAAGGGGGTTAAAAAATGTGTCATCGTTGTTGGTCCACATACATCAAATTGGGATTTCGTCCTCGGTCGTTTAGCCTTTATTCTTTATGGTATTAAGCCGAAAATATTAATTAAAAAGGACCTGTTCTTTCCGCCTTTAGGTTGGATACTGAAAGGACTAGGAGGAATTCCAGTCGATCGAAAAAAGAACAACAATATCACGGAATTGGCTGTCGGATTATTCCAAAATAGGGAGGAATTGTATATGGTTTTTACACCTGAAGGAACTAGAAGTTACAATCCAAATTGGAAAAAAGGATTTTATTACATCGCCTTAAAGGCCAAAGTTCCAATTTACATTTGCTACATGGATTTTGAAAACAAAAAGGGTGGTTTCCATAGCTTATTCGAGCCCACTGGAGATGTGGATAAAGATATCGCCTACATTAAGAGTGTTCTTGGACAGTTTAAAGGGAAATACCCGGAAAAAGGAATTTATTGATCTTTTTTTATTTCATTGGTTTTTTTATCAAAACCATAGGGGCAATGTTTACAGCCGCTTTTACAACAATACCCACGTTTTAAATGGTATGCATCTGTGAAAATAATGTACCCTTCTTCACTAAGATAGTAATCTTCTTCCGTCAAATTTGATCGCTTGGAGAACCCAATAAAATCGTCGCTCATGTACACAATAAATTTATTTAATCATTTTAAAATTAATGAATTATGCTCTTGCCTTCACCAATAGAAAAAATTCAACTAACTTCTTTTAACAATAGAGATGTAAAATTGTTCGCAAAACGCGATGATTTGATTCACGAAGTGATTTCTGGGAATAAATGGCGCAAGTTGAAATTCAACGTAAAGCAGTGTCGAGCATTGAAGCACGAATGTATTCTAACTTTTGGTGGAGCGTACTCAAATCACTTGCTCGCAACTGCTGCTGCATGCCAAAAAGAAGAACTGAATTCAATCGGGCTGGTGCGCGGAGAAGAATTGAATATGGACTCCAATCACTTGCTAAAACAATGCGTAGAATATGGAATGCAATTGGTTTTTATTTCTCGAGAAGATTACGCGCTTCGCAATGAAAAGGAATACCATGAGGAGCTTGTATTGAAATACCCTGGATCGATGGTTCTCCCTGAGGGTGGTGCAAACTACTACGGAATGATTGGTTGTCAGGAAATTATGGCAGAAACAGAAAACAATTTCGATTATGTTTTTGTAGCTCAAGGAACATCAACAACCTCTTGTGGTATCGTATTGTCCTTGCCCGAACAGACTAAACTCGTCGTAGTTCCGGTATTAAAGGGTTTTGATTCAATTTCGGAGATGCGAAGAATGTTCAATTACAGTGGGTTTCCAAGTGAAATCGTTGATGATTTGATGGAACAAGTTACGGTCATGAATGACCATCACTTTGGAGGTTATGCCAAATATAACAACGAACTTTTGGAGCGCATGGAACAAATTTTTAAAGAAACGAAGATCCCCTTAGATCCAGTTTATACAGGAAAAGCATTTGTGGCCATGCTCGATTTTATTGAACAGAATGATGTGCGAAACGCCAAAGTTTTATTCGTTCATACGGGAGGGACAGCAGGAGGTAAAGCGATTGAAAAAGAGACAGGCAGGTGCTTTAGTTGATGGAGCATAGACCGCCTTCGGCTGATGGATTATGGACCGTCAGTCGTGGCTGACTAAAGTTGTATGAATTCGATCAATGCTCTATTCTCCATGCTCCATGTTCCAATCAACTCAAAAGATCAATAATCTCCTTCATTTCTTTTACGTCATGTACACGGAAAATCGAACAGCGATTCATCAGTGCATAGGTATTCAACACACTTGTTCCATTCAATGCCTCTTCAGGGGTGATTCCTAGCTTTTTCCAGATCATTGATTTTCTCGAAAATCCAACCAGAATAGGGCATTCCAGTAGATGTAAATCAGCCAATCCTTGCAACAACTCATAGTTTTGATCGACAGTTTTACTAAATCCAAATCCTGGGTCAATCAGAATGTCATGCACTCCTAAGTCTCGCAAATCTTGAATGGATGTCGCCAAGGTTGAAATGACATCGCGTACAATGTGGTCGTAAGCGTATGTATCGTGCATGTTTTCAACCGTCCCCCTAGAATGCATGAGAATATAAGGGATGCGGTAATGAGCAACTACTTTTTTTAATTCTGGATCAAAACGTAACCCACTAATATCATTGATTATGTTTGCTCCATGCTCAATTGCCGCTTTGGCAACGCTACCACGAAAGGTGTCTACAGAAAGTATAATGTTTGGGAATTCTTTTCGGATGCTGACAACTGCATTCTTCACACGTTCGAGTTCAATATCCGATTCAATATGTGCGGCACCGGGACGGGTAGAATAGCCACCAATATCTAAAATATCGGCGCCATCTGCTATCATTTTTTCGGCCGTTTCTAAGAGGTGTTTTTGTTCCATTTTACGGCTAGGGGCATAAAATGAATCGGTCGAAACGTTGAGTATACCCATGATTCTAGGGTGCTTCAAATCGAGGAGTTGATCCCCAATCTTGAAGTGGCTGTTTTTCGGAAAATGTGTATCTTCAACCCTTAAAAGTGACATGGAGCAAAATATGATTGAAACAAAGATAGCATATCAAAAAATTATTGAGGGGTGTAGAGATGTTTTCTGCAAAAAAACAAGAGATTACGGAACTGCATGGAGGATTCTCAGGCCATCGTCATTGACTGATCAAATTTTTATCAAGGCGCAGCGAATACGAACGATTCAGGAAACAGGAGAGAATAGAGTAGGTGAGTCCATAGATGGGGAATTTGCTGCAATTATCAATTATTGCATCATGGCGCTCATTCAGTTGAAGGAATCCACGCTGATTGAAATGGAATTGCCTGAAATGAAGGCAGTGGAATTGTACGATCGTTATGCGAACGAAGCATTCGAATTGATGGAGAAAAAAAATCACGATTACGGTGAAGCTTGGCGCGACATGCGCGTGACCTCATTAACGGATTTGATTCTCATGAAAATATTAAGGGTGAAACAGATTGAGGACAACGATGGATCAACCATCATGAGCGAAGGGATTGATGCCAATTATTTTGACATGCTCAATTACGCCGTGTTTTCCTTGATTCTTTTGTCAGAACAAAAATCTAAGCAATCATGAAACAACGAGAGACAGTAGGTGGACGTTCATTTGTATTCAACGCAATTTTTGTAGCGTTGAACATCGTCGGATTAACTTTTGTCGTACTTGGAGCGCAAAAGCAGTTTGAATCCTACTACTTGTTGTTTAGTTTTATTGGGTACACCGCAATGGCTGTTGCCGCAGCTGGATTATTTGTTTTCAGTGGAAGATTGATGATGTCGAATGTTACTCGAGTCCTCGTTGGGAGTATTTTCATTGTTTCTGGACTGGTAAAAGCGAATGACCCTATCGGATTTTCTTACAAGCTGGAAGAGTATTTTGAAGATGGAGCTTTGGCTTACCGAATTAAAGAACTATTTGGTGCCCCAGGATTTTCTTTGGAATTTTTGATTTCATCTGCCTTGACATTATCGGTAATCATCTGCGTCATCGAAATCGTTTTGGGTGTTCTGCTGATTATCGGGGGGAAAATAAAACTGGTGACATGGGTTTCTGTAATTATGATGATGTTTTTCACCTTTCTTACTTGGCATACAGCGAATTGCAATGCTGAGAAAAAGTTTAAGGATCGAAATACGTATGCCTTTTCTGATGGTAGCGCTCAACTGAAATTGGGTGAATTGAAATCCAATAAATCCATTCATATTGTGTCAAAAACGAGTT
The DNA here is from genome assembly GCA_903873915.1 of uncultured Flavobacteriia bacterium. GTDB lineage: Bacteria > Bacteroidota > Bacteroidia > Flavobacteriales_D > Crocinitomicaceae > M0103. Next base: position 8,664 of record CAIQQH010000033.1, read on the forward strand.
CCTCACTAGTCGTTGATGAGATGATGACCCCTCAATGTGTTTCTGATTGCGGGTGTTTTGGCGATGCCATGAAAGGTTCTATTGGTCGGTCATTAACGCCGAGCGAATCACTCTGGAAGGACATCGTACTCATGTACTTGTTGTTTTGGATTTTCCTTGCACAATGGATTATAGTGCCAAATACAAGTCGACAAAACCTGGTCTTTGTTGCATTTTCAGTTGCTTTGATGGCGCTTTTCTCATGGATTTTTTCGTGGTATTTTATGGTGCTATTTGGATTCATCCTCCTACTTGCCGCTCTATGGATGAAACGCAGCGGGGGCGTATTGCTTGGGAATTATTTTGGCAGCGTTTTGATCTGTTCAATTCTTCTGTTTTCCCTGACCACATATGTACTCTTTTACGAGCCTCTTAAAGACTATCGCCCTTATGCTGTGGGCAAAAATTTATGGAAGCAAATGAATGATGGTGTAGAAGGTAAATACGAAAGCACCTTTGTACTTAGAAATTTAAAAACGGGTGAAAAAGAAGTGTATTCTCAAAAGGAATACATGGCGAATAAAAATTTGTGGGATGCCAAGAAGTTTAAATTTGTCGAAGGATCTCAGCGAGAAATTATTGCTGCACGCTTGGCCACAATCACTGAGCAATTTGATCCGTTTCTGAATGTTTCAGACTTAAGCCCTTCCGATAGAAAATTTGAAGAAGTTCAGAAACAACTGTCTCGAAAAGTAAAAGAAGGCGAGGAGCCAATTTCAGAGATAAGTTTGCGCTCTTACATTGCTCATGTCGATCAAGTTGTGCTGCTTTCGGTGAAACGCATGTCTGATGCCAATTGGAAAGAAATATCCAAGTATAAAGCGATTGTTAAGGCCTGTAAGCGGAGAAATATTCCTTTTATAATGATGACCAATGCTGCACCAAATGAGATAAAAAAATTCCGCGGAACATACGGCATGTATATCCCAATTTTCTTGAATGATGAAACAGAATTGAAAGCCATTTCGCGCTCGAATCCATGTCTTTTGGTTGTACGACACGGCATCGTAACAAGTAAATTTCCACACCGTTCAACACCTGATGTTCATTGGTTCATCACGAATTCGATCAAATAAGAATGAGAAAAAAAATAGTGGCAGGGAACTGGAAAATGAACCTTTTACCAGAAGAAGCCCTCGAATTGTACCGGCAAATTGATTCAGACTATTGTGCTGATGATTGCGAATTGCTTGTTTTTCCGCCAATAATGTATGTGAGGGATTTGATTGCTCAGCATGGACAGATTTCCGTTGGAGTTCAGAATTTTCATCCCGAAGAATCTGGCGCTTATACGGGTGAAATATCAGTGTCTCAAGTCAGTTCGTGTGGTGTGAAGCATGCTTTAGTTGGACACAGCGAGCGACGAATGATTTTTAACGAATCGAATGACTTTCTGAAAGAGAAAATAAACGCTGCGTTGACTCATGACATTGTTCCGCTTGTTTGCTGTGGTGAACCCTTGGAAATTAGAGATATGGATAGTCATGTTGCTTATGTCACAAATCAATTGGCTGAAACCATCGGTCATTTAGCTGAATCTGAAATCGTTCGTTGCATCATTGCCTACGAACCAATTTGGGCCATTGGCACTGGACGAACGGCTTCGATTGACCAAGCGCAAGAAATGCATGCTTCCATTCGATATTGGCTGAAGAATCAGTTTGGTGAACAGGTGGGGGCAATAATAACAATTTTATATGGAGGCAGTTGTAACGCTTCAAATGCTTCTGAATTATTTGCCTGTCCAGATGTGGACGGAGGTTTAATCGGTGGCGCGTCATTAGATGCGGCATCATTTTTGAAAATCGCACGCTCGTTTTAAATGGACTATCTCGAACTTACCTTGAAATTATCTCCCCGTGATCCATGGGCAGAAATACTTATGTCCGAACTGGCGGAGCTTGGCTACGAAAGTTTTGTGGAAACTGAAGAAGGGCTCTTGGCTTATGCAAAAGTTGTGGATGTGGATGTTGAGCATCCGTTCAAAGGAAGCAGCATGGATTCACTTGAAAAGGAATTTACCGCAGATGTTGCTGTGAAAATTATTCCCCAACAAAACTGGAATGCACTCTGGGAATCCGATTTCCATCCGGTGTTCGTTGATGATCAATTGACGATTTTAGCCCCTTTTCATGATGAATCTCAAGCCAAAGGCCTATTGGTTTGGATTGAACCAAAGATGTCATTTGGTACTGGTCACCATCAAACGACTTGGATGATGTCCAAAGCCCTATTGAATTTACCGAAACAACCGAATAAAGTGCTTGACATGGGAACGGGTACAGGTGTTTTGGCAATAATTACTGAGAAACAAGGAGCTAGAGATATTGTTGCCGTGGATATCGAAGATTGGTCGGTGGAAAACACACAGGAAAACGCCAAGCGAAATGGCTGTAGTCATATTCAAGCAATCTGTGGTGATGTCGACGTTCTTGAAGGAAGAAAATTTGAACTGATCTTGGCAAACATCAATAAAAACGTGCTTAAAACACATATGTCGGCCTATGCGCAGATGTTAGATCCATCTGCAAAACTGATCATTAGCGGTTTTTTTGAAACCGATTCTGATGAACTTATTCTCGTTGCAGAAAGCAATGGTTTGACTCACTCAGGTTCATTGTCACGAGAGACCTGGGCCGCACTCACTTTTGAAAAAAAATAAGGGATGAAGATTTTCTACAGTGCTCTATTGCTCAGCTGTTCGATGTTTTATTCGTATGCTCAAGATTTGTTTTCAACGGATCGCGAAAAATTTGTCAAGGAATTTCAAAAGGTACTCATTGAATACGGAAAGGGAGAATACCAAGATTTCGCGAAGAAAACATTACCAAGATCTCTCTTGGAAACACAAGACATGTCCGATAAGACTTTCGGACGAATGGTGGAGACGTGTAATTTGATGATTACGAAGAAGCTAAGTCCATATCCAGAGGTTTACAACTATGTATATTCGGTTTATTCCCTTTCAGTTGGAAAACAATCAGAAACGAGTTTCAACGCTTGGCACGGTTCGGTGGATAAAATGCTCGACAACAGAAATGTGAAGAAATTCGAGGATTTCATTGAGCTTTCAGCAGGTTTTTTTGCCGAACGACGAATCGCTCAAAGTTCCAATTTTAGCTGGTTTTATGTGGGGGGAACCTATTCTTTTGAATTTACCGACAAACCATTTATCAAGTGCTCACAAGGAAACTTGGTGTGTCGCGTTCAAAATCGAGACAGCAAAACCCGCAATGAACAGCCCTATGTAGATAGCTTGGTGGTGTGCTCAACAAGCGGTATTTACGACCCCATCCTGAAAAAATGGGAAGGCAATCAAGGCACGGTGAATTGGCAAAAAGTGGGGCTCAACAGCAAGGAGACTTTTGCGACCATTGGAAAATACGATGTGTCGTGCAAGATGTCCACTTTTCAGGCAGACTCTGTATTGCTAACATCTCCTTACTTTCAAAAACCTACTCTGGGAACGATTTCCGACCGTGCATTTATCATTAATCGAGAAGAGGACCGTATTTATCCCCAATTCAATTCTTACGAAAGAAGGTTAAGTATAAAAGGCATTCGAGAGAATATAGATTATGAGGGAGGTTTTTCGCTTCAAGGTGCGAGTTTTGTCGGAATGGGGACACCACAGATTCCGGCCAAAATTGTTGTCTTACGCGAGGGCATTCCCTTTGTCAAGGCAAGCGCACAGCAGATTTATATTTATCCGCAGAAAATTTCGATGAACAATGCATCGATCACCTTAAAGCTCAATACAGGAGATTCCATCACTCATCCTGGACTGCGATTTGATTTTGATATTGAGAAAAAAACATTGGACCTTACACGGACAACTGTTGGTGCGGGACAATCGCCATTTAGCGATAGTTATCATAAATTGGACATCTATGTCTCAAAGATTTCATGGAAATATGGCGAACAAGATTTGATGTTCACCTTTGACTATGGCACTTCCCAAGAGCAACGTTTTGCTCGCTTTGAGTCGATGAATTATTTTGATGAACGACTCTTTGATCGCCTCCAAGGACTGCAATCTTCACACCCCTTGGCATCGATTTCAGCCTATTGCTTTAAATACGATGAATACATTCTTACCGAAGGTAAAGCAGCAACGGCACTTGGTCTTATTGTAGATCAAGCGAAACCTGTATTGTTGGAACTAGCGACCTATGGTTTTTTAAATTATGATGTCGAAGCTGAGATTGTTACCATCAACGCCAAAACAGATAACTTTGTATTGTCAAAAGCAGGGAAGCGCGATTTTGACAATATACTTTTTGTGTCCGATTTCCGTCCCAAAGAATTGAAAGGATATTCTGATGAACAAATACGTCAAGATCCAAATTTACAAGCATTACAAAAGCAATACAAAGAGCAGAGCGAAGAGCGAAGAATGCGCAGCTATTTCGGTAAATTAAACTTAGGCACCTTGAATATCGATTTGGATGGTGTGGATCGAGTGGTGCTTTCTGATATTCAAAATTCCACTGTATTTCCAACCTTAGGTAGGGTGTTGATTCGTGAAAACCGAAATTTTGAATTCAGTGGGTGGATGAACATCGGAAAAATGGAAATAAACACCGTGGCTGCAAACTACAATTACAGGGAAAACAAGGTGAATGTCTTAAAAACAGATGCGGCCCTTTTTCGCGTAAAAAGTGTGAAAGTGGAAGATGCGAATCGACCGATACCAATGTTCAGCACCATCAAAGGCATTCAAGGGGAAATCATTATAGATGACCCTAGCAACCGTTCAGGTAAGAACAAGGCGATAACAAACTTTCCAAAAATGAAGGTCTCGAAACCCTCATACGTCTATTACAATTCGAAGGTTATCTATCGCGGAGCATATGACAGTACGCGTTTTTTCTACACAATTGCTCCATTTGAATTGGATAGCCTTGACGATTTTTCCGAGAAAGCGCTGCGTTTCAAAGGGGAGTTGACTTCTGCAGGGATATTTCCAAATATCACTGAAGATTTAAAAATTATGCCCGACTTTTCATTCGGATTTTCTACCCGAACACCGGAAGGAGGATATGTTTTTTATGGGACTAAGGCCAAGTATGACAATAAAATTCTACTGTCAAACAATGGTTTACAAGGGGCAGGAGTAATCAATTTCGTGCATTCTACTTCGGAAGCAACCGCCCTCTGGAGTTTCTTACCCGACTCAACCATTGGTTATGCAAAGTTCACCAACAAACCCATCGATTCAGGCATTGAGTTTCCAGATGTTGAATCTCCAGAGGCCTATATTTCATATCAGCCCAAGCAAAATATTCTGAAGGCATCTTCGACACCAAAAGCGGAATTGTCCTTCTTCAAAGCAGAGGCAAAACTGCGAGGAACAGCGATTGTCACCCAAAATGGAATTCGAGGAACAGGATTGATTTCTTTCAACAAAGCAACAACTGTTTCAGACAATTATCGGTTTTACCGATGGGACATTAAAGCGGATACGGCTGGATTTAATCTGAAGAACACTTTCGCCGAACCAGGAGAAAATGCACTTGCCTTTGCTGCAGAAAATGTGCGTGCAGATATTTCCTTCAAAAACCGAAAAGGTGATTTTGTTTCAAACAAAGGAACATCCCTAATAAAGTTTCCGATTAACCAGTATCAATGCCGAATGGATAAGTTTCAATGGTTCATGGACAAAGACGAAATGAAATTGGAAAAAGGCTCAGAATCTGATGTTTCGATCGAAGCTGGCCTAGATCTCGCTCAACCAAACTTTTTCTCGACACATCCGAAACAAGACTCACTCCAATTCCGCGCTCCACAAGCCAAATATGATTTGAGGCAAAAAGCGCTTTTCTGTGATAAGGTTCCATACCTTGAAATCGCTGATGCTCGCATCTATACAGACAGCATGAAGGTTACGATACGCAAAAACGCCAAGATGGAACCATTCACAAATGCTCGTATCGTTGCCAATTACATAACGAAATACCATAAGTTCTTAAATGTGAATGTTGAGGTCACTGGTCGTCGTGCTTATTTTGGAAATGGGGAATACCCCTATTACGATAAGGATAGCGCGTTGACGCATATTGTGATGAAACGCATCACCTTAGATACCTCATATCAAACGATAGCGTCTGGATCAGTTGACCAAAAAGATGAATTTAAGTTAAGTCAGGAGTTTGACTATTATGGAAAAGTAGCCATAAGTGCTTCAAATCCGAAAATAGCGTTCGATGGGGAAACTCGAATAAATCATAATTGCGAGAATTTTGAACGAAATTGGTTGTCGTTCTCCGCTCAACTCGATCCAAAAAATATTCAGATTCCAGTATCGGAAAAAATGAAGAACTTAAATGGTCAGGCGCTTACCGCTGGAATCGTCTGGCGCAATTCTCCTAATGTCGATAGCATTGCCATCTATCCAACATTCTTGTCAAAACTGGTGCAACAAACGGATCCAATTATGATGACTGCAAGTGGTTTTCTTCAATACAACCCTATGGCGAAAGAATTCCAAATCGCAACGAAAGAGAAATTGCTGAACCGATCAGAAAAAGGGAACTTTATTTCATTGCATACAGAAAGTTGTTCGCTGAATGGAGAAGGAGTGGTGAATCTAGGCATGGATTTCGGTGATTTAAGCGTTGATGCTGTTGGCGTAGCAAAATATGACCAAACATCGGGAAGCACGACGATGAACCTAACAGCCAGGATTTCAATGGCAATCGATAAAGGGATTATGAAAGACTTGGCGACACGATTGGAAACAGTAGAAAACTTAAAGCCAATCAACTTCAATCAAATTACCCTTTCCGAAGCTATTCTTCAATGGTCAGATCAAACTACAGCAGATAAAATTAAATCCGACTATACAATGACCGGTGAATTTAAAAAGGTACCTAATGCCTTAGAAAATTCTTTGGTGATCACGGGTTTAAAACTTCAATCTTTTGATAATCCTTCTATGGAAGAAAAAGGCTTGATTTCCTCTGCGTCGAATGCCGTGATTGTGAACATTTTTGATAAACCTTTGATGAAAACATTGCCTATGAAAGCTTTCTTTCAACAAGTGTACAACGAGGCTGGTGGCGATCGATTTGGATTAATGTTTACGACGCCTGCAGGATTGCAGTATTATTTCGATTATCAAATGGTGAAAAAAGACGGTACAATGAAGATCATTACTGACGACCAAGATTTATCGAATGCCATTCTTTCCATTAAGGAAGAAAAACGAAAAACGAAGAATTTTTATTACGAAGCAACTACACAGAGTATTTATCTGAACAAGTTTCTTCGATTATTTGAAAAGTAATGAATGTTCAAGACTATTTTATTTTTGGGCTAATCGCGTATCTTTTTGGTTCTATTCCTACTGCTGTTTGGATTGGTAAAGCATATTATGGTTTGGATGTTAGAGAGCACGGGAGCAAAAATGCTGGTGCGACGAATACCTTTCGTGTTCTTGGCAAGAAGCCGGGGATCATCGTATTGTTGATTGACATCCTTAAAGGTGCCATGGCTTCGTCACTCCCGTATTTTGCTTTGTCGGCACAGATTACACTTCCCGATAATGGACCAAATGCGGAACAACTGATAGGTATCGGGAATGTTCAGATTGTGGCCTCCATTCTTGCTGTAGTGGGGCATGTTTTTCCAGTATTTGCAGGATTTCGCGGTGGAAAAGGAGTGGCAACAAGTTTGGGAGTTATTATCGGAATTCAACCTCTTGCCGCTTTGATTTGTTTTGGTGCATTTCTAAGTGTTTTTACTGTGTCAAAATATGTGTCCTTAGGTGCAATCATTTCTGCCCTTCTTTTTCCATTTGTCGTTCACTTTATATTGAAGAATGAATCACTGTGGATGACCCTTTTTAGTATTGTTTTATCCCTCCTTGTGATTTTTGCCCACCGAAAGAATATTGGTCGACTTTGGCGCGGTGAAGAAAGTCGCATGAACCTTTTTAAGAAATAATCGTATTCCTAATCGAATTAAATCCTTCAAGTAGCACAAAAAGAATTGTTGTTTTATAGACATATCCTTATTATCGCCAGTTTTCTATTTCTTTCTGTACCTGCGTTTAGTCAAACAGAAGAGGAAATGAAGACCAAGGCTGATGCCTTTTTTGAGAACGCAAATTTTCTCGAAGCTACTCCGTTATACTTGCGATTATTGTCGTTAAAACCAAGAGATTTCGATTACAATTACCGCTTTGGAACGTGTTTACTTTTTAACTCAGACAATAAGAAAGAGGCCATTAAGCACCTCAATTATGCCGCTTCAAATCCTTCAGCTGTTCCCGAAACATTTTACTATTTAGGAAAAGCGCTGCACCTGAATTATCAGTTCAGCGAAGCAATTAAACAGTATGAGAAGTTTATTAGCGTTCGAAGTAAACCTTCCAAATTGATGGATGCCGAGCGGGAAATTGATATGTGTCAAAATGGTCAGCAGTTGCTCACAACCATTACAGATATTATCGTTCAAGACAAAAAAGAAATTGCCATTGATAAGTTTTTTCGGGTGTATGACTTGAAAGATCTAGGAGGGAATTTTCTTGTCACCGCTGATTTTCAAACCAAAGAGGATAAAAAAAATGGACACACACCATTGGTTTATTTTCCGCAAGAAGCTTCGGAGATTTATTACTCAAGTTATGGCGAAAATGACAATCGGGGTAAAGACATCTATTTTCGCCGAAAAAATACGGACGGCACTTGGGGCGATGCACAATTGGCAGAAGGGGATGTGAACTCAACATTTGACGAAGATTTCCCCTACATGCATCCGGATGGAAAACACCTCTACTTTTCTTCGAAGGGACACAATTCAATGGGGGGGTATGATGTGTTTCGTTGTAAATTGGACCCTTCGACAGGGAAATTTGGTCCAGCTGAAAACCTGGATTTTGCCATTTCTTCGCCCGACGATGATTTGTTATATGTGGTCGATGCAAACAACAAAAATGCATGGTTCGCCTCAGCCCGTCAAAGCCAAGATGGAACGCTACAAGTATACAAAGTAAGGGTAGAACGAGTGCCCATTCAACTTGTAGCCATCAAAGGTGATTTTGTCTCTGAACTCGATCCCCAACTGAAAAAGGTAAAAATTGAGGTGCGTGATGTGGTCAGTGGTCAAACCATTGGTGTTTTCAATTCCAACGAAAAATCAATTTATCAAATCACTTTTCCAAAAGGAGGGAAGTACGAATACACGGTGACCCTTGGGTTCAATGAATCAATGTATAAGTCGGTGGTGTCAATTCCTTATCTGAAAGAGTTTAAGCCATTGAAACAGCGAATCATTCATAAGAAAGGGGACGATGGAACTGAGCAAATTGTCATATTGAATCTTTTTGATGAAGAGGTAGATGATCCACAAGCGATCATTGCCGAAGTCATCATGAAGCGTTCTGAACTGAACATCAATGCCGATCAATTTGATTTGGATGCTCTTGCTGAATCTCAGAAAAATCGCGAAGTATTGAATGATTTGGGTATCGGTAACCTCTTACCGAATGAAGTAGCCGATTTGCTCAATCGAGAATTGCAAAAAACGAAAGACAATCTAGCGCTTAAAGAGGCCATTGAAAACAATGTGCGCACCCTAGTCATTGAAAATGCACAAGAGTTTTCTCGACTTGAGGAGGAAATAAAAGTGAAAGTTTCAGCGGCCAATGCAACATCGAATAAGCGCGAAAAATATATCTTGTTGAGAGAGGCAGATGAAATGATCAAAGCACAAAAGGAGTTAAATG
>CAIQQH010000034.1 GCA_903873915.1 uncultured Flavobacteriia bacterium
CCTTGTCCCTTGTCCCTTGTCCCTTGTCTATTGTCTATTGTCTATTGTCTATTGTCCTTTGTCCTTTGTCCTTTGTCCCTTGTCTATTGTCCCTTGTCTCTAATTCCTAAGTATCTTTCCCTTCTTCACCAAACTCTCCAGTCTCTCCAAGGTTTTTCGCTCAGCACATAGTTCCACAAACGCTTTCCGTTCTAAATCAAGCAAATACTGCTCGGAAACAACTGTGTTTTCACTTAAGTCACCTCCACATAGCACGAATCCTAGTTTTTCGGAGATCACACGATCGTGTTCTGACATGTAATTTCCAGAAAGCATTGTGTTCGCACCAACATAAACGATTCCGAGACCTTCCTGACCCATTACGGTGATGTTCTTTTCGCGTTTTGGCGCCACATATCCTTTAGTGGCAAGTTCAAGAGCGGCGGCTTTTGCTCGGGTCAATTGGTGGTCACGACTCACAACAACTTCATCGGTTCCCTCACGCAAATAACCCAAGTCGAATGCCTCGTAGGCGGATGTGGATACTTTAGCTTGACCAATGGTCAGAAAGCGTTCACGCATGCGGTTGATTTTGATGTCACCGTCTTTCAATTCATCGGAAAGTCGTTTCGCAAATTCTTTGGAACCACCTCCGCCAGGAATGACACCGACACCAAATTCAACAAGTCCCATGTACATCTCAGCATGAGAGACCACTTTATCTGAATGCATCGATAGTTCGCACCCTCCGCCCAAGGTTAGGTTGTGAGGAGCAACGATCACAGGCACATCGCAATACCTTACCCGCATCATCGTGTCCTGAAAGGCCTTGACAGCAAAATTCAATTCATCGTATTCTTGTTCGACCGCCATCATGAAGATCATCCCGACATTCGCACCGGCAGAGAAATTCTGCCCAGTGTTGGAGATGACAAGTCCTTTGTATTCTTTCTCAGCAAGGTCGATGGCTTTGTTGATGCCTTCAATCACCCCTCCGCCAATGGTGTTCATCTTCGTGTGAAATTCGAGGTTCAGAATGCCATCGCCAAGGTGAACGAGTGTGGTATCCGCATTTCCCCAAATCTTGTTTTCACTGCGTAATGCCTCCAAAATCACTAACTCCTCTGTTCCAGGGATTGTTTGATAGGATTTAGTTGCGACATCGTAGTATTGTTTACTTCCTTTTTCGATTTTGTAAAATGCAGTTGAACCCGACGATTTCATCTCTGAAATCCATGCAGCTGGTTTGCGATTTTCCGCTTCTATCATCTTCAATCCTTGATCAAATCCGATGAGGTCCCATGTTTCAAATGGACCGAGCTCCCAACCAAATCCTGCTTTTAGGGCATCGTCGATTTTGTATAGGTCATCGGTGATTTCTGGAAGTCGATTTGTCACGTAGGCCAACAAGCCACCGAACAGCTTGCGGTAAAATTCTCCGGCCTTATCCATCCCCATGAAGAGCATTTTGGTTCGCTGCCTCAAATCTTCGATGGGTTTTGTCATCTCCAAAGTTGGAAATTTCACCTTTTCTGAGGGTCTGTATTCGAGGGTGTTGAGGTCTAAAACGAGGATTTCACTCGACCCATCGGCGTGTTTTACTTTCTTGTAGAATCCCTGACCAGTCTTTGATCCAAGCCAGTTGTTTTCGGCCATCTTGGTAATGTAATCTGGCAAGGTGAACAAGTCGTGTTCTTCGTCATCCTGACAATTCGCTTTTAATCCGTTTGCCACGTGAACGAGCGTATCTAATCCCACAACATCGCAGGTTCGGAAGGTCGCTGACTTGGGTCGTCCCATCACAGGACCAGTCAATTTATCGACTTCCTCGACAGTTAAGTTCATTTCCCGCACCGCATGAAAAAGCGCCATGATGGCATAAACGCCAACTCTGTTGGCAATAAAAGCGGGTGTGTCTTTGCAAAGCACCGTTTTCTTCCCAAGGATTTTCGCACCGTAACCCATCAGGAAATCAATCACCTCCTGTTTTGTTTCTGGGGTTGGAATGATCTCCAAAAGTTGCAGATACCGAGGTGGATTGAAGAAATGACTTCCGCAGAAATGGGCTTTAAAATCTTCACTTCGCCCTTCGAGCATCAAATGAATCGGAATTCCGGATGTATTGGAGGTAATAAGTGTTCCCAGTTTTCTAAATTTCTCTACCTGATCAAAAACCAATTTTTTGATGTCCAAGCGCTCCACAACAACCTCAATGATCCAATCGCAACCTGAAATCGCCGACATGTCATCGTCAAAATTTCCTGTTTTGATGCGATTCGCAAAGGACTTTCTGTAAATAGGGGATGGATTGGAGACCAATGCCGCGTTCAGAGACTCATTGACAATACGATTCCGAACGGACTTATCCGCCAACGACAATCCCTTTTTTTCATCTGCGCTAGACAGTTCTCTCGGGACAATATCGAGCAGCAGGACTTCGCAACCGACATTGGCAAAATGACAGGCAATGCGCGAACCCATTACGCCTGATCCGAGGACTGCAACTTTTTGAATGTGTCTATTCATGGTTAATCTTTCTTTAATTCACTCTCTACGATTTCGTCAATGGCGCCAAATACGTCGAAAAACACAGCCAATTTCTTCTCGCTCACGCGCTGTGTCAATTGATCGTTGAATCCGACCACGAAGTTGCGCACCTCACGCCGCTTTTCTAAACCTTCAGGGGAGAGGAAAATCAGCACTTTTCTCTTGTCGTCTTCGCTTTCCTTTCGGATGATAAACCCACGTTCTTCCATGGTTTTTAGGGTGCGGGATAAGGAAGTCGGTTCCATGCCCATACGCGGACCCAAAGCCGTACTCGGCGTACCTTCTTTGTCGATGCTCATTAAGATAAATCCAATCGACATGGTGATTTCATGCTCCGCTGCTTTTTGATTGTACATGCGCGACAGTCGATGCCAGGCATGACGAACAACGAAATCGACCAATTGTTCAGGGTGTTTGGACATTTGAGGATTCTTTTAGAGCCATAAATGTAGGAAAATATTCTATGTACGCATAGAATATTTGAGGGCAAATAAAGAAATTTTAGTCTTTACCAAACATCTTTGGAAATGTGCACCGTTCCTTTAAAAAGAGCGATATTTTTTCCATCTTGATTGGTCACGTTCACTTCGTAAATACCTACTGTTTTTCCTCGATGACGTTCAATTGCTGTGGCAATGAGTGTGTCTCCAACAACGGCTGGGCGAAGGTGGGAAATTGAGGTGTCTATGCTGACACATTTATATCCGTAGGAGTTTGAGGCAAAGGCAAGGGCAGAATCGGCCAGTGAATAGCTAATGCCGCCGTGTAAAATATTGAATCCATTCAACATTTGTCCATGAATGCTTGCGCGAAGTGTGCATGAACCAAGACCAATGGAGACAACATCAACATCTAGCCATTGGCTGAATGCATCGTTTTCCAACATGGTAGAAACGATTTCTTCCGGTGTTTTCATTGTGCTCATTGTGAAGAGTAGATTACTTAAAATGGCACTGTGCTCAGGCAGGAAATAGTGTATTATGCAGCAACAATGGCACGGTTCATCAATGTAATCATCGCTAAGATCACAATGAACAATTGCGTCGCTGTTTCATCATTCAACGCCGTCCCGTCCTCATCTTTAGTAGAAATTTCCATCGCCATGAATTGAGCTAGCTCAGGCTGATCACAAAACGTTTCAAGCACTTCTTCGTCATCATTCTCGAAGTAACTGTCCAACATCTCGAAATAGGGCTCTTCAAAGGCGTCGATATCGTCCTCGGTAATGGTGTTCAATTTCACTCCTTGAAGTTCGTAACACTCCGAAATTAGGCAGTAATAATAAACGAGCAATCCTTCAAGATCCTCATTTTCGTATTCTTCTGGTGCGCTCATTACATACCCGAGTAATGTAGGTTGAGCAAGAGCGTACTTTTCCGATAGTAGCTCTAAACCATCATCATCAAGGTTATCAACTGTCTTGATTGCATTTTCAATATTGGCAAAGGTTACTTGACTCATAAGGTTGAATTTTTGCGGTAAAGGTAGTGTTTATATTGAAATCAAGGTGTTTGAATTGACCTTAAGCTTACTAGAAAGGAGCTTATTTAGTAAGAAAATCTCTTAACTTTGAACCAAAGACAAACAATGGCCTTTTTTACCGCTGATTTTTTAGAGTTCTTCATCGAACTTGCGCCAAATAACAACAAAGATTGGTTCGATATCAATCGCAAGCGATACGAATCAAGTGTGCGCGAACCCTTTCGCCATTTTGTGCAGCATTTGATTGATACCTTAGCCTTGACACAGCCCGAATTTAAGGGACTTGAGGCCAAAGATTGTGTGTTTCGCATCAACCGCGACATTCGTTTTTCCAAGGATAAAACACCTTACAAAATGAATGTTTCGGCTATCATCACTCCAAATGGCAAGAAAAGCAAGGCGGTGAATGGGGTGTATTTTGAGCTTGGTCCTGAGCATGTGCGCGCCTATGGTGGGGTTTATGAAATCGACAAAGACGATTTATTGACGGTTCGTGAAGGCATTGCGGCAAATCTTGATGGATTTAAAGCGGCCTATACGGACAAACAATTTGTACACATTTTCAAGAATATCCTCGGTGAAAAGAATAAAATTATTCCAAAGGAACTGCGCGAAGCAGCCGAAGTCGAGCCCTTAATTTTCAATAAACAATGGTATTTTTATGCGCAATTTGACGCGGAAGATGTCTTGCGTGATGACCTCGATCAAGTCATTCTGAACTGCTATGAAGCCGGAAAACCTGTAGAGTCTTTCTTTAGTAAATTGATCCAACGATCTTAATTCAATATCCATCCCATGAAATTTTTTAATCTACTTTCTTTGAGTGCCATGCTTGTTTTCCAGCAGTCTGTGGCATTTTCGCAAAACGATGCAGCAGTTCAAAAGGAATTGACACTCAAAGATGCGGTCCTTGGACAAATGCGAATTTACGGACCGGAACGCATGTTTGGCTTTCAATGGTTGCCCGAATCAGACACCTATACTTGTTTCAACAAGACCTACCAATCGATGGTGATGGGCAATGCCGCCGAACCGAAGCAAAAATTGGGGGAAATTTTAACGGTCGAGAAAATGAACAAAACACTCGGCAGTGAATTGTCGAGCTTCTTTGGTTTGGAATGGTTGAATGTATCGGAATTTATCATCAACGATGGCGTCCATTTTTATTTGGTTAATGCATTGAGTGAAGGAAAATTGCTCAATACGCTAGATGAAACGGCTGAAAATGGGCTGATGCACAAGAAAAGCTTTCACATTGCTTATACTATAGGAAATAACGTTTATGTGAAGTCCAAGGAAGGTGAAAAACTTACGGTAACGAACAACACTGACAAGAACATTGTTTCTGGTCAAGCCATTGCGCGCAGTGAGTTCGGCATCAGTGGCGGCTTGTTTTGGTCGAATGCTGGGAAACATTTGGCCTTTTATCAGAAAGATGAAACAGAAGTACACGATTATCCACTTTTGGACATTAACCAAACGCCTGGTGAGTTGCTGTCGATCAAGTACCCAATGGCGGGACAAAAATCGGAAAAACCACGAGTTGGGATTTATGATTTGACAGCAAAGCAAACGGTATACATTTCACCAAAAGGAGCTGCGGATGATTACTTGACGAATTTGTCCTTTACACCTGATGATCAATTTGTGATCCTTGCGGAGGTGAACCGCGATCAAAATCATATGATGGTGAATCTATACGAAGTGAAAACGGGAAAATTCGTGCGCACCTTGTTTGAAGAGTCAAACGAGAAATGGGTAGAGCCAGAACATGCGGCATTTTTCCCTTCATCAAAATCTAACAACTTCATTTGGATCTCCGAGCGCGATGGGTTCAGCAATTTGTACTACTACGACATCAACGGGAAAGTGATTACTCAATTGACGAAGCATGCCTTTGTGGTGAAAGACATCATTGGAGCAACTCCAGATGGAACAAGCGTTTACTACTCAGCTACAGGTGAAAACCCAATGAATACCTTGGTCTATTCGGTTTCGGTTACACCAAAACACACTCCATCCAAGAGAATCACTTTAATAGATGGTACTCATGACGTTCTGCTATCTTCTTCAGGAAAATATATTTTTGATGCCTACTCCAATCACGACACAGATTACCACGCATGGATTTTAAATCCCTCAGGTAAAGCCGTAAAGCAATTGATGGCAAGTAATGATAAACTGTCGGATGTGAAAATCGGAACTGCTGAAATCAATACACTCACTGCTTCGGATGGAACAAAATTGTACACCCGTTTGATCAAGCCAAGCAATTTCGATCCTAAAAAGAAATACCCAGTTATGGTCTACGTCTATGGCGGTCCACATGCGCAAATGATCACAAACTCGTGGCTCGATGGGGCAAATCTTTGGATGTATTGGATGGCTGAACAAGGTTATTTGGTGTACACCTTGGATGGTCGTGGTTCAGCTTACCGAGGTTTTGCAGACGAAACGCAAATTCACCGTCAGTTGGGAACGGTGGAGATGAATGATCAACTGGAAGGTGTGAAATACTTGAAAAGCCTAAGCTATGTTGATTCAAATCGTTTGGCTGTGCACGGTTGGTCCTTCGGTGGATTTATGACGACGTCGTTTATGTTGCGTTACCCCGATGTGTTCCGGGTAGGTGTTGCTGGTGGACCAGTGACCGATTGGAAATACTATGAAATTATGTATGGCGAACGCTACATGGACCGTCCTGAGCAAAATGTTGCTGGGTATGAAAAAGCGAGTTTGTTGACGCATGCAAAAAACCTAAAGGGGGATTTATTACTCATTCACGGAACAGTGGATGACGTCGTAGTGATGCAACACAATTACGCCCTTGTGAAGAAATTTGTAGAGCTTGGCATTCAGATGGACTTTTTCCCGTACCCCATGCACAAACACAATGTGACTGGAAAGGACCGCGTGCATTTGATGGAAAAGGTGTTGACCTACATTATTGATAACAATCAATAAATCTTGAATCTTGAGATTTTGATAATTTTGTCCATACTTTTTAATGAAACATGGGAGATTTAAATTCCAATAGCCAAATCCTGACAAAAGAAAGAATGCTCGAGGCATTTCGACTGATGTGTACAGCAAAAACACTTGCTGAAAAATACGAGGCGAACAAGGAAATTACAGCGAAGTACGTGCATGCAACATCGCGCGGTCACGAAGCCATTCAATTGGCCGTGGGTCTGCAATTGTTGCCTCAAGATTGGGTGGCACCGTATTACCGCGATGACAGTATCCTTCTCGGGATTGGAATGACTCCTTATGAGTTAATGCTTCAAGTATTTGCGAAGAAAGACGATCCCTTTTCTGGAGGACGTACTTACTATTCGCACCCCTCATTGAAGCGTGATGACATGCCAAAAATCCCACATCAATCCTCTGCGACAGGTATGCAAGCCATCCCAACAACAGGGGTTGCAATGGGAATTCAATACAAAGAAAAACAAGGGATTTCTGAAGATTTCAATGGCTTAAATCCAGTTGTGGTGTGTTCACTAGGTGATGCATCATGCACGGAAGGGGAGGTGTCTGAAGCGCTACAAATGGCCGCGTTGAAACAATACCCTATCGTTTACCTTGTGCAAGACAATGGCTGGGACATCTCTGCGAATGCTGCTGAAACACGCGCGCAAGACATGACACAGTATGCGAAAGGATTCAATGGAATCGAGGTGCGTACCATCGATGGCAGTGATTTTAAGTTGTCCTATGATACGGTGGCAGAAGTGTTTGACACAGTTCGAAAAGAACGCAGACCTTTTATCATTCATGCAAAAGTTCCACTCCTTGGACATCACACATCTGGCGTTCGCAAGGAATGGTACCGCGACGACTTGGAAGAAGCCGCAACGCGCGACCCGTATCCAAAACTGAAGGACTTGATGCGTTCTGAAGGAATCGGTGAAGCGGATTTCATCAATATTGAAGCAGAAGTACGAAAATTGGTGGATGCTCAATACGATCAGGCCTTGAACGCCGAAGATCCAACTCCCGAATCTATTACAGATTTCATCTTTGCACCTACACCAGTAACTGAAGAAAAAGGAGAACGCGAACCGAAAGGAAAGAAGAAAACGGTGATGGTGGATTCAGCACTTTTTGCGATGCGTGAATTGATGGAAAAACATCCAGAAGCACTGCTTTATGGACAAGATGTTGGCGGACGTTTGGGAGGAGTTTTCCGCGAAGCAGCAACCTTGGCGCAACAGTTTGGAGATAACCGTGTGTTCAATACGCCGATTCAAGAAGCATTTATCATTGGTTCAACGGTTGGAATGTCGGCTGTTGGATTGAAACCTTTTGTGGAGGTACAATTCGCTGATTACATTTGGCCAGGATTAAACCAGTTGTTTACGGAAGTTTCTCGTTCGTATTATCTGTCGAATGGAAAATGGCCTGTGAGCTGTGTCATTCGTGTGCCAATTGGTGCTTATGGTTCGGGAGGACCTTACCATTCGTCCAGTGTTGAATCCATTTTGACCAATATTCGTGGGATCAAAGTGGCTTATCCATCTACGGGTGCAGACCTCAAAGGATTGCTCAAATCCGCATTTTATGATCCGAATCCAGTCGTAATTCTTGAACACAAGGGCTTGTATTGGTCGAAAATCCCGGGAACAGAAGGGGCAATGTCGATTGAGCCGGATGAGGAGTATATCATTCCTTTCGGAAAGGCACGTGTAGTTCAAGAGGCGGATGCTGAGATGATCAAATCTGGTCAGTCGTGCGTCATCATTACCTATGGTCGCGGTGTCTATTGGTCTCTCGAAGCAACAAAGGATTTTGAAGGAAAGGTGGAAATCATCGACCTTCGCACCTTGAATCCATTGGACCACGATGCCATGAATGAGGCAGTTCAAGGTCACGGAAAGGTCATGTTGGTGACGGAAGAATCTACAGAAGCCTCATTTACACTTGGTTTGGCAGGAAGAATTCAACGCGATAATTTTACAGCGCTAGATGCACCAATCTCGATTGTTGGTTCGGTCGATACTCCAGCAATTCCTTTGAATTCAACCTTGGAAGCGGCACTGTTGACGAATGCAAATCAGGTGAAGGAGGCGCTTAAGACTTTGTTGGACTATTGATCAATCCACTGTCCAATGAAATTGGCTTCGCAATAAGGGTAGTTTTCTCCAAGGAATCGCCTTTGCAGAAAGAACCGAGGTTCCGTTCGTGTTTTGAAGTTGAAGAACTTTCGTCTTTCGATTGTACCGATACCGCAGTATTTGTTGCGCTTCCGAATAATCGGTGAGTACCATCGTTTGCTTTATTGCATCTATTTTTAAGGCAAAATCTGCCATGTCATCGTTTTCGAATTGAAAGATCATGTAGCCATCGCGGTGGATGAAAACACGTTTTATGTTAAGGTCAAAAAGTGAATTTCCTTCGGTATCCCCTTGATGAGTGACTTCATAAGCACCATGCATGATTGGCCTCGATGCAGAATCATCATTGAAATTTCCACGTAAAAGGTAGGGCCCCATGGATTCTATAAAAATCAATCCAATCAGAACGGCAGTGATCCATTTTGGTTTGATGGATGCGTATGTCTTTTCATTTTCTTTTGTGTTGAATAGGAAAGGATAAACGAGATAACTGCTCATTATTAGCAAGATGAAAGAAAGCAATTTCACTGATATGTCGAAGGAGATGTTGATGGCAACAACGTTCAAAAAAACGCCAGTTGCGATGATTAATCCCAGTTTTCGGCTGCGTGAAAATAGAATCAAAATTCCGGGGATAATTTCCATTATTCCTATGAAGAGGTTGTATTCATAAGAAGTGCCCATCGTCGACCAGAACAAGATGTCTTTATCCAATTTACCCAACGGGGTGTACAAAAGGTTTGGCTCGGGCAGATAGAACTGAGCTTTGAACATTTTATCTGCGCCGTATTTTAGCAACATCGCTGAGAGAAAAAATACAGATGACGAGCGTAATATAGACATGGTCCGATTGAACTTTTCTGTTTTCATTCGAAGGAAAAATCCTTGTGCAATGAGCGAAATCCCCAAAAGAAATCCTACCAACAAGTAAAGCCCTTTCGCATCTGAAGTGAGATCCGTTTCAGGAAAAAATAGCCGCACAAGGGGCATGAAAATAAAATCAGTCAGTGTGTTTTGGAACGCAAATACATTCCATGACATCGGAAAAAATAAAAGAATGAATCCGAAGAATGACAGAGGAAAAAGGAAATACCTTTGAGCCATCGTGCAGATTTAAATAGGAATTCGTAAAATGGATGACAACAAGGCCATAATAATCATATAGAAAAGAGAAGGACCCTTTTGCGCAGGAAGCTGTGGTTCTTCAGATTTTGATTTTTTCTTTCTGACTTTTAGTGGGGATTGGTCAAGTTTTGGTGTTTCAGTTATCTCTTCCTGTGGTTCGTCAAATCCGATCAGCACCACGGACGAGGGAGAATTCGTGAAGTAGTATTCGTCTTGAAGTGTTTTGCGTATTTCCATCGGTGTGTGCTCGGCATTGAAGAGCGGATGACCGTTTAAGGTATCTTTGCCAGCACTCCACAATTCAGGATTGGATTCAGGTCTTCCACCATAATCTTCCCAGTAACAACTTTCACTGGTGATCATGACTACGCGCGCATCTGGCAGTAAGCGAACGGTATCGAGCCGTGAATTGCGCACCATGCGCTGTGGAGCTTGGCCAAAGTTAGATTCACCCTTGTTAAAGGTTTTTGAATGAAGGCTGTATGTGAATGATTTTGCACTTCCGCTGTGGCTCTTGTGTGCGATGAGTTTTGTTTGTGACCATGCCGTTGTTCCGAAAAAGCCAAGGCACACGAATAGGAAAAAATGTTTCATACGTTGTAGTTTGGCCATGAATACAGGCATACAACGATTGGGTTCACTTGAAGAGGGAAAAATTAAAAGTTGTCTGGCTCGATGTGAATGAGCACATCAGTAATGTCTGGAAGTTCAGCCATGATGTGGTCTTTGACTTCATGTGAAATAAAATGTCCTTCCGCTACGGATAATTTGCCATTGACCACGAGATGTAAGTCAACAAAATACTGCATGCCTGTTTTCCGTACATAGCATTTTTCTGTTTCAAGTACACCGTTTACATTGTGGGCAATTTTTCGGATGTCATCGATGAGGTCGTGGTGAAAATGTTCGTCCATAATTTCCCCAAGTGCAGGACGAAAAATTTGAAAAGCATTGTAAACGATAAAAAGTGACGCAGCCATCGCAGTCCAGTCATCGGCGGTTTCAAAGCCCTTCCCGAAAATTAGTGCGATGGATATTCCAATAAAAGCCATCAAAGAGGTGATCGCATCACTGCGATGGTGCCAGGCATCCGCTTGAAGGGATGTGCTGTTTGTCTCTTTTCCTTTTCGATGAACAAAACGAAATGAAATCTCTTTGAAAAGGATAATTCCCAACAGGAGAAAAAGGGTGTATGGATGAGGTGTAGTGTGTGGAGTCTGGATGTTGTGAATGCTTTCCGTGAATATGATCGTTGCGGAAATGAGTAAGAAACAAACGACAGCAAAGGTAATGAGCGGCTCCGCTTTGCCATGACCATAGGGGTGATTTTCATCGGGTGGCCGAGAGGCATACTTCAATCCAAAAAGTACAAGTAGAGAAGAGAAAACATCAGTAGTGGATTCAATCGCATCCGCGATCAAGGCGTATGAGTTTCCGAGAATTCCGCCAACAAACTTTAGAGCTGCCAACAATGCATTGCTGATCAGACTAAAAATCGCTGTTCGAATGGCTTTTTGATTCTTGTCTATTTCCAATGGATCTGAGGTGTTTGAGGCAATACAAATTGCCGTTACAAACGTATTAAAAAAAAGTGTGTCCTTGCCTTGTTTCTGAATTAACATTGTCGCGATGATAAATCCATGTAAATCGTCCAAATGGAGGGGAGTAAGCCCGTATTTTTGTAAAAAGAATTTGCATGAAACTTTCCACTCCATCCACATTAAAAGAACTAGCTGAACTGCTCGGGGCGCGATACAAGGGAGATTCAAGTCATCAGATTACTGGGATCAATGAAATTCATATGGTGGTTTCGGGTGACTTAGTTTTCGTCGATCATCCAAAATATTACAAAAAGGCCTTAGAAAGCGCTGCAACGACTATTCTTATTGATCAGGATGTGGAATGCCCAGAAGGGAAGGGTTTGATTATTTCTGAAAATCCTTTTGATGATTTCAATCGCTTGACTCGCCATTTTTCACCTTTTAAACCGCAATCGCAAGCCATTGGGGAAAACACGACTATTGATGAAACCGCACTGATTTATCCAAATGTTTTCATAGGTCATCGAGTGAAAATCGGGAAGAATGTAACACTACATCCTGGTGTTTGTATCATGGATGATTGTATTTTGGAGGATAATGTCATTGTTGGACCAAATTCGGTCATTGGACATTATGCATTTTATTACAAGAAGAAACCAACTGGATTTGATCGCATGCATACGTGCGGAGGAGTTCATTTGAAAAAGAATGTAGAAATTGGGGCCTTGTGTACAATCGACGCTGGTGTTACAGGGATCACAACGATTGGCGAAGGAACCAAAATAGATAATCAAGTACAGGTTGGTCATGATACAGTCATCGGGAAAGACTGCCTGATGGCTGCCAATGTTGGTATCGCTGGCTGTGTTCACCTTCATGACAACGTGACACTTTGGGGTCAAGTGGGTTGTGCAAGTGGGATTACCATTGGAGAAGGTGCAACCGTCTTGGCTCAATCGGGCATTTCCAAGGATTTGGAAGGTGGAAAGACCTATTTCGGAAGTCCTTGTGCTGAAGTGAAGGAAAAATTCAGGGAGATGGCGGCTTTAAGACAATTGCCGAAGTTGCTCGAAAAACTGAAATGAAAGAGAAGCTCATACGGAATTTAGAGGATCAGTTGGTCCTGAAGGACTTCAAGCTACATTCTTTGTTGGAGGTGACCAATGCCATCAATGCCAATGAAGGGGTAGATCGGCTGATTCAGATTTTTTCATTCATATTAAAAGAACAACTTGGGTTCACGAAATTTGTCTTGTACAACCATCAAACTGAATGGAATTGCCTCTTGCGGGTTGGGATTAAAGGCAAGGTGAAAGAAATTGATGTGAATAGAGATCTGTCGCGCTTTGGGGAGACGACAATGATTGAATCTTCACACTCTGCTATTTTAATGGAGTTTGATGTTGTAGTGCCTGTCATTCACAAAGAACAGCCTCTTGCATATTTACTCATTGGCGGCTTGAATAAAGAAAATAGACGTGTTGTTGATCATTTAAACAACCTAAGTTTCATTCAAACTTTGACCAATATTATTGTCGTGGCCATTGAGAACAAACGCATGGCCCGTCAAAGTATCATTCAGGAACGCATCAAGAAAGAATTGGAGGTGGCCTCGGTGATGCAACGTTTGCTTTTCCCGTCAGACCTGCCGTCCAATCGCCGTATGGATATCTCGGCCAAATACACACCGCGACATGAGGTAGGAGGGGATTACTACGATTTTATTCCTTTGGGCGATGAAGAGTACATCATCTGCATTGGTGACGTTTCAGGAAAAGGGATTGGCGCTGCAATGTTGATGGCAAATTTTCAAGCAACGGTGCGTACGGTGTTCAACTATCAGCGCTTTGAAATGGAGTTTTTGATTGAAGAGTTGAATAAAAAAGTGATGAAGAGTGCGAAGGGCGAGAAGTTCATTACCTTCTTTATTGCGCACTACAATGCGACAACTCGAGAAATGAAATACATCAATGCGGGACACAATTATCCCTTCATTACGAATGGCCGTAAAGTAGAAATGCTCGATTCGGGCTGCATTGGCTTGGGCATGTTTGATGAACTGCCTTTTATTCAATCGGGAAGACTAACGCTAGGGCCAAACACAACTATGGTGCTTTACACGGACGGAGTAGTGGAATTGGAAAATAGTGACGATGAATTTTTCGGGATTGAACGCTTGATCAAGCTTGTAAATAGCTACTATCCACTGAAAATGGAGGACATGAACTCCTTGATTTTTTCAAAATTGGACGAATGGCGAGGCGACCTTTCACTTGTGGATGACACTGCGATTTTCTGCTGTCGTTTTTTCTAATCAACGCAGAATATACATTTTCCCAAATTCCTTTTTGAAATGGCTGTCGGCACCAGATTCCATGTGTTTGATTTCTTCGCCATTGATCTGTGCCTTCACGGTATATAAGTACACGCCATTGGCCAATGGATCACCAAACTCATCCGTCCCATCCCAAGAATACTCGCTGATGTTGCGTCCAATTTGAATCGGTCCGAGTTGATCTTCTGTAATTTCTCGTACCACTTTCCCTGAAACCGTCATGATCTGAATGATCATTTCATCAGGCGCCTCATTTCCAGTAAGTGTGAATACAAACTTCGTGCTTGTGCTGAATGGATTCGGGTAATTCATCATGTAGGTAATCATCGATTCGTGAATCACCTCAAAGGAAATGCGGTATTCCATATCTCCCGAAGCATTGCCACTGCGGTCTGAGCCTTGAACGAATAGCGTGTATTTTCCATCCTTTTCGAACAATGCAGGATAGACAATTTTGAAGCGTTTGTTTTGTGTTTCCGCAGGAATCCATTGCATCACCGTATTTCCACTTCCGTCAACGAAAGGAATGCGCTTTTGGTTCCCATCAGGATCAGTGAGGTAAATCCCAAACAAGGTGGTATCCGACACATCATTCATGATTTGGAATTGATTCTCATCTTTTAATGAAATCAACACTTCACTTTCTGGGGCAATAATATCCCCGTTGAGAATGTGTCTTCCGTTGAAGGTGACATCGAGAATCGGATGTAAATTGTCTCCGTTTACCATGAAGGGCACTTGAATTAAATTGTTAAAGTGCGCCTGTTCGGGCTGATCTGTGATAGAACTTCCAGGAGCAACATAAGGATTAACCTCCATCCAAAGCGTATTCATTCCTGCAAGACCAAGTGTAGAAAACGAAATGGTGTCACGCATCGTTTCACCCACCAAAAGTGAATCTTGACGCGGATAGGGCAGGGCATGCTTCACTTGGTTGGCATCTTGAATCCAATACGAAACAAGCAAGGAGTCCATCGAAATGTCGAAGATGTTTTTTACATCAACGGCAAACTGCACCTGCTGCCCTTCAGCAATTGTATCACTGTTCGGTATCCAAGTGATTCCAAGAGTGCCATCAATAGCGGCCTCGGGAAGTGGTGTAAACAAGACATGCCAACGGTCAATTTGTGCAGGGGTGTAGCCAAGAGAGTCTTTGTAAAAGGCTCCCAATCGGAGATATGGATATTGCACGGCATCCACCAATCCACCCAAATTAAGGATGGAGTCATTGCTGGTAAACTGCAGGGGTATTGTCGTTTGCAAGTTCATGCCGGCGTCATAGGCATTGATGTAAAGCACGGTTGAGTCTGCATTGTTCGTTTCAAGAGAATCCTGTTTCCAAAACAATGATTTCCATTCAGTCGCGGGCCCAATGAACGGTCCAGTTTCCAAACCGGCAAAAGAAACTCCCTGTAAAATGGCATCTAAATGAACATTTTGTCCAGCAAACGTGGCGTAGCGTTCAACGACACTCGATGTGTCTCCTTTGCGACAGAAAAAGGCGAAAGGTAAATTTGGCCTTCCGGGAACGATGCTGTCTGAACCAAGGTTTTGAAACATGCTGAAAATCGCTGGTTCCCACTGGTCGTATACAGCTGTCATTGGCGAATAGATGAGGATATAATCTCCATCGGCAACTGAATTTTCAATCATGGCCTTGAACGCGGCTCGTTTGGTCGCATCATTTTGATGGAAGGTAAAATACTTCCAAACGCGACTGAAGTTATCGTTGTTGTTCCCGAAATTATGATCTGTATTTTGAGTGCCAAAGCGTGTTCCCCATGGTTCAAGGGAATACTGATCGATAATCGCGACATGCCACTTTGGGTTGTAATTTAAAATTCCATAGTCTTGCATTTGCTGATCGATGGAATAGAGGTTGCCATAAATTTGTGGCGTCGCAGTTGTGGACAATACATCTACCGCAAGGTCACGCGTATAGGGGAAGAAATCTTTCGTGCGTGCTGCTCGATCGTAATTGACTCCATCGAAATCATTGTCTTTAAATTGGAAGAAATGATCCTGTCCCCAGCCTACTTTGTTTTCAATGTATTGGAATGAACTTTCTTTCCAAATCGGCTCAGTATTGTCGACGGATACGCGCCAGAAATAAACCGTACTATCCAAGCAGACAAGAGGTGCGCTTTGATTGTTAGAGCTCAAAATCCAATTGGCTGGGGGTACTGTTTTTACTCCTCCCAAGCCTGTAACCATGGCATAGCGATGAAATGGACTTGGCACTCCCACAAAATCGATGGTGTCCAATTCAAAGCGATAGGTGTTCATTGGAGCAATCGGGTTGACTGTTGATGCCATTACGGTGACACTGTCATTTGGCACTACTGCAAATGGGTAGGGTAACACGGGTTGTATTCCCTCAACATTGATAAACAATGTTTTAATAATTTGATTGTTTACGATTTCGTCGTACTGCTCATCGATGAAGGTCGGTAAATCGGCCTTGATGGTAAAGGTATTCAGTCCAACGCCAGCCCCAGGCAACAATGGAACTTTGAAATGAACCGTATCTGTATAATCCAATCCACTCAAATAAAATGAATAAAGTGAATCAACCGATGATCCGGGAAGGTCGCGAATGATGTCCAATGAGAAGGTGTCAATAACCGAACGGCCTAGGTTCTTCAGCGCAATTGAAATTTCAATGCTATCCACGCTAAGGTCCAATGTTTCAGGGCTAAAAGACACTCCTTGCTCAGTCAACTCGATTTCTGGTTTTCCATGTGGGTTCATGCGCAACATGGGGTCTCCATTTAAGGACATTTGCGTTGCAGTTGACTCAGAAAATAAATTTGTTCCAAAGGTTTCCATCGTGGCAACAACATTGTGCATCTGCTGCCCGAGGGTTTTGCCGTAGTTGTTGACACTAAATTCTTTGTATAATTCGTTTGAAAACTGGTAGAGGGTGGAGGCAAAACCAAGGTTTACGGTGCCCAAATAGGCGATTGGGCCGAAGTCTGGGGTTGAAATAAATTGTTCTGACTTTGAAATAGAGCTTTCAAAAATATTCCCGTTGTAACAGGAGTTGGCGATTAAGACAGGATATTTCCCGTAATTATCCCAGTTGGCTGGCTCGTCAATGTTGATGTCAAAACCAGATGTTGTTGGGGCAGAATGTCCGAAGAAATTGATCAATGAAACGCCCTCGTGAATGCGCTCAGTAATGGCATTCAATTCACCGGGAGGCAATGGGGTGTCGGTGGTCTTTATAACCGTTTTCACATTCCCGCCATAATTTGCATTCTCAATGGTAGTTTTCAAACTGGACATGTACCCTTGAAAGGTGGTTTGTTGTCCAAGATCTGTTCCCCCAACGAAGTGTAACACTTGTTTTTGCCAATCTTTGGTTGCTGAACTATACACCGAAGTTGGATCTTGCTGCTGCTCATACAAAATGAGTTTTTCTAAATAATTTGCCAACTCATCATTCGTTCGGGCCACTACCCGACCTGTAGGAATTAAGGAAGCCCATTTGGTAGTCCCGGGAAGGTTTGAGGTAAGGCAGTTGTCGCTAGAAGGAAATCCAAACGAAGGAATTAAATTCAAGGCATAATTTGCACTATTTGAGCGGCAGCCAGAACCATTGAATGCTATACCCGAGACATTTGCCTCACGAACACCTTTTCCCATGAGGAAAAGTCCAACGGGTTTGTCTGTTGCTTGTGCGTGCATGAAATGAGCAAATCGACGAATTCCATTGATGTGCTTGTGAATGCCACCGCCAAATTGTTGGTACAATTCATATACATCTGCGAGAATGACATTGTAATTTCCACCTTCAGGTGACATGCGATAAGCGGCATATTGAGCACTTGCACTCTGCAAATAAGGATTATAGACCATCAACAAAGCCTTTTCTGAGCTCAACTGAGAAAAATCAGTGAATGTTCCAGGTGACGTCGCAGGATTTACAGCACTCATCGAAGAAACCAATGTAAACGTCGAAGCATCCTGAATCCATACTTTTTGTGCGTTTCCAGACGGATTATTAGGAATCAAAATCGTTTTTGCACTTCCGTTTGCCGTCAATGCAAGGGACCTATAAATGTCACCCATTGCCCAAACCATAGGCGATGCCGAGGTTAAATTAAGGAGGTCAAGCCGAGTTTTTGTTTGAATGAGTTGGTTTTGCACCTTAAACGTGGATTGCAAGGCACCCGCAACATTCGGTAGCTTAGGATATGTAAACGAAAAGTAGTTGATCGATTGAAAGTCAGTTACTGCGCCTAGGTCAGCAATGATACTTACCTTCAAGTTTGTTTGTCCACTCGCAGACAGCGTGCTCGCAGGAAAGGATGAATTGATGCGAATGGCGCGATAACCGGTGAAGAGTGAATCTGCTAAAACGTAATTTGAACTCCCTGCAGTATGACGCGTATGATGATTCGCAGTTCCGGTCGCTGCCGCGTTGGAAATCCCCACCGTGACGGCGGAATACAAAATGTTTGGCGCATCGGCACCTTGATACAATTGGTCCAATGTGGTGGATGAATAGTCCCATGTATATCCAGCAGCCCCATTTACGGCAGGATTTCCCCATCCTTCGCCAGATGTGTAAAATGAGCTCGATGAACCCGAACTTTTTTCTCCCTCGTTGTAGCTGCTATTGAACGATAGGTATTTTTCCGCGATGACAAAATCAGAAGCAGCATAACTGTCTATGCCTGCATCTGTATCGAGAATGACACGTTTATTGTTGGAGGATGAATTCCAAGTGAAAAAGTATTGAATGGTATCATTGTATAAACTGTATTTAGGATTCCCTTGGTCGTCTAAATTTTCATAAAGGGTAGTGTCTAGCCATCCATCGTTGCGTTCTGCATAGAATAAAATGTAGTCGCCAGAATCAAGTGAATTGTCGCCACCATCAACGACATACAAGGGAATTTCCTTCTGTTTTCCAAACAGCTGAATGTTCTGAGACGTAAAACTGTTCGTTGGAATGTTTGCTGTTTGAAGTGTTTGAAATTCAAGCTTATGAATTCCTGTCGTAAAGATTTTTAAGGAATAATATTTCTGTGAGTAATTGATCCACTCGTTACCAAAGGTTTGTGCTTTGGATGCGAAGGGCAACAAAAAGACAACGATTGCAATGAGTAGTTTAGAGTTCATACTATTTCACAGTTTTGGGTGGGTCTAATTTCAAACGAATTGATAGCACGTGTGAGTACAAAGCCACAGATGCGTCTCCAATGTCCGTAAAGGCATAGTCGAGGTAAAAACTTTTAAAATTCAAACCAATACCAATGTTTGGCTGCACATTTAAATGTTTGGTGTCGTTAAAATCAAGAACGTATTGCATATTGGAAAGACCTCCTCGAAGTGCAACGAAGTTCTTAAATCCAAATTCAATTCCGATGTGTGGATCGAAGGACGCAAATCCTGTGCGAATGAGGGTATTTCTTCGACCATCTGTGGTCATATCAAGGTCAAGTTCACCAGCGGCATACACTCCTTTTTTTCCAAGATCAAATTTTCCGTGTGCGGCAAAAATCAATCTCGGCAGGGTCAATTCTAAACCATTCTGAGGAATTGAATTTCCCGTGGCTGCAAATATTTCTTGAGTCTGTTGGTCAAGTGTGAAAACCCATGCGTTAAACGTGGACGTAATATCTCGTGCCATCAATCCAAATCGCCAATGTTTACCTCGCTGATATTGTAAGCCCGCATCCAATCCAAAGCCCCAAGATTTAGCAAAATCTCCCACTTTTCGGTGTATGATTTTTAAATTTCCTCCAACACTGAGTCCTTCAATGCGCAATTTACGGGCGTATGAAAGAAGAAATGCGTAATCCGCAGCTGTAAAGGTGGAAATATTGTCGTAGTTGATGTTCCCCTCGTTGTCAATCAATTGTGTCGTGTTTGGAATATCATCAACAGCAAATCGAATTGCTGAAAATCCAATGGCGCTTTTGTCGTCAATTTTATGCGCCAATCCCAAGTAATCGTATTTCGCAATGCCTGCAAAATATTCGGAGTGCATCAACCCAACTTCCAACCATTTGTTCACATTGGTCAAACCCGCTGGATTCCAATAGCCCGAATTTACACCAGACGTTTGGGCGACCACGGCATTTCCCTGACCCAAGGCTTCGGCACCTACGCCAATGGCAAGAAATTCATTTGAGTATTTTGGAGCAACTGTCTGTGACTGAGTGAATGTGTTGATAGACAATACCATTAGAATGGAAAGAAGGACTTTCTTTTGAAGCATCATGAAATGATTTTTAATGTCCTTTAACAACATAATCACTAAAAAATTGTGTTCTTTGCACCGATTATCAGTGTAGTGTGGGGTAAAAATAGTGCAAACGCCCCGATTTTACAAAGAGTCGCACCAAAAATGTGTATGTGATGTTCAATCTACCAAATTTATTTACAGCGGGTAATTTAATCTGCGGTGTGTTGGCGATACTCTTGACTTTGTCGGGACGCATCGATCTTGCACCTTTCGCAATTTTTGGAGGTGCTTTTCTCGATTTTTTCGATGGGTTTTTAGCACGAAAATTAAAGGTAGCAGGCGAACTTGGTAAACAGCTGGATTCATTGGCCGATGTGGTGACTTTTGGCGTTGCACCAGGCTTGCTCATGATGGTGGTTATTGTTGTGAGCATTTACCCGGAAGACAGAATTGCTGGAGAGTTTGCGTCGAATGTTCATTTTCAATTGCAGAATTGGATGAATGCCATGTTTTATGGGGTTCCCAACAACATGGATGCGTCCATTAAGTTTTTGCCGTTTTGGGGTTTGTTGATTCCGTTTTTTAGCATGTTTCGCTTGGCGAAATTCAACATTGATACGCGTCAAACATCCTCTTTTATTGGTGTCCCGACCCCTTTAAACGCCTTATTTTTTACTTTTTTTCCTTTGTGTTTGTGGATCAACTTCCCAGAATGGACGCTGAGTAATCCGTGGTACATGGTGTTATTTAATCCTTTTGTTTTGGTTGCGTTTGTGATTGGAATGTCCTTGATGCTTGTTGCGCCATTGCCGCTCTTTGCCCTAAAATTTAAGTCCTTAGGGTGGAAGGGAAATGAGGTACGTTACATCTTTTTGATCCTTTCTATTTCTTTGATTCCCTTTTTGCAGGTGTGGGCTATTCCATTAATTGTATTTTTGTACTTGATTTTATCCGTTGCGGAAGCACTATTCAAAAAACAAAACCATGAAATTCAAAGCTGAAATTGATGTAATGCCATTGGATGCATTACTTGATCCTCAAGGGAAAGCCGTGTCTAATAGTATGAAAAACATTGGGCTTCCTGAAATCGATGGAGTGCGTATAGGTCGCCACATCCGACTGTTTGTTGAAGCAGACAATCAAGAATCGGCAGAAGCAAAGGTGGAGACGGCTTGTAAAAAGATGCTGGCAAACCAAATCATGGAAAGTTTCTCTTTCTCGGTTACAGAAGCTTAATCTTACATTTTCTTGATCCTCGGAAATTTCATCGGATTTGCGCGTTCAGCTCGCGGAACTGTGACTTTTTCCTCATTCAATTCAATTGACGGAATTGCGCGTTCAGAAATTTTTTGTGAAGCAACTTCGGAAGAGGTCATTGAGGCGTGTGAATGCGCGAACCAGGCCTTCGTAGAATTTTCTCAATTGCCAAATCGTTCGCGTGCGCTCTTTCTTCGCCGCATCGCTGAATTGCTGCAGTTGCAAAAAGAAAATCTTCAACCCATTTATTGCGCTGAGTCAGGATTGAGCCCTGATCGTTTTGAAAGTGAGTTGCTTCGAACAGTTAGACAATTGTACAATTTTGCGGAGCTTTCGGAAAGCGGTGAATGGCGTAACATTTCTATAGATACCTCGGACCCTAAACTTCTCCCACCAAAACCTGATTTGAGGAAGATGTCCATACCCATCGGACCAGTTGTTGTTTTTGGCGCAAGCAATTTCCCCTTGGCCTATTCTACCATTGGTGGTGATGTAGCTGCCGCTTTGGCTGTTGGTTGTCCTGTTATCGTAAAAGCACATCCCTTGCATGCCGCGACGTCCGATTTTGTTGCCGCATTGGTTGTTCAAGCAGCAAAGGGAACAGGCATGCCGGATGGCGTATTTTCTCATTTGCATGCGCAAGGTTTTCGCGTTGGAACTGAGCTTGTGCAACATCCATTTGTTAAAGCTGTAGGATTTACAGGAAGTCACGCAGGAGGAAGAGCTCTTTTTGACTTGGCCAATAAGAGAAAGGAACCGATACCTGTATTTGCTGAAATGGGAAGTGTGAATCCAGTGTTTATTTTACCCGAATTTTTGCAGAATGAAAAAGAGAAAAGTGCAGAAATGCTCGCCAATTCGATGAGTTCAGGTCTCGGTCAATTTTGTACGAATCCAGGGTTACTCTTTGTGATCGACAATGGGGATACGGACGAATTTTTGCAGGTATTGAGCAGCGCATTTTTAAGTATGGGCTCATCTACAATGCTTCATTCGAGCATAAAAGATCGGTTTGATCAAGGTAAACTACAGATGGAAATCCACGGTGCTGAAATGCATCAATCTCTTAGTGATACGTCAGTTAACTTTGCTCGTCAAGCTCTTGGAATAATTCGCTCAAAACAATTTGTCCAGAATCCTATGTTTCAAGAGGAGGTGTTTGGGCCTTTTACCTTGATTGTTCGCTGCGCAGATGTGTATGACTTTGACTCATGTATTGAGGTACTGCATGGCCAACTTAGCGCAACAATTTTGGGTTCAACCGAAGAAATTATCTTGCATAATCAGCTTGTGCTCAAGCTTCAGAACAAGGTAGGACGAATTATCTTTAATGGGGTGCCAACTGGAGTAGACATTGCACCATCCATGCAGCACGGCGGACCATATCCTGCCTCGACGGATAGTCGATATGGGGCTGTAGGCATAGACTCAGCGCAGCGTTTTGTTCGTCCTGTTACTTATCAAGATTGTTCTGAAGATTTGTTGCCTGAACCATTGAAAAACAAGAATTTATTCAACATAGTTAGACGTGTGAATGGAGTTTTTACCGCTGACGCGATTAATTTTTAGTCGGTTTTTTGTGTAACTGACTTCAATTTTCTACATTTGTTACGATTACAAAAAGTAAACTACTCGACATGTCAGAATTCACAGAAACTTCCAAAAAGAACAATGGACCGTATATCGCTATAATCCTATTGCTACTGCTAGGTTTGGCGGCAATGGGCTTTATGTGGTCCCGTAAAAACAGTCAGTTTAATGCTTGTACTGTTGAAAACACACAGTTGAATGCCGATATGGCGGGCATGAACGAGATGATGCAGGGATATGTTGGGAATATGTCCAACGACCTCAAGACGGATTTCAAAAACATGTTAAAGACCTACGATGCCTTGATCGCAAAGGATAAGTCAAAAGCAGATAGTTTGAATGTGCAAAAGGCTAAAATTCAAGATCTCATCGATCAAATGGATCAAAACAAGAAGATGACTGCATCGCAGTTGTACAAAATGCGCAAGGAAAACGAGACATTGAGAACAATTATGAAAGGATATGTTCGTCAGATTGATTCGTTGAACACCATGAATTTGAAACTCACATCTGTTTTGGATGAAACCACAACGAAATTGAATTCGACGACACAGGAGCGCGATGACTACAAACAGCAGGCTGAAACGAGTGCGGATCAAGTAAAAAAAGGTTCTCGATTACAGGCACTCAATATCAGTTCTGGAGGATATAGAATGAAATTGAACAATCTTCCAGATCCAACAAATCGTGCGAAGCAAGTGGTACAAATTAAATCTGCCTTCTCATTGTCTGAAAATCCAATAACATCTTCGGGAAAGAAAACGGTATACATGCAGATCATCAACCCTGATGGGAAGGTGATTCAATCCCGAACGAGCAATACCGTTCAAACCGAAAATGGTGTAGTGGCTTATTCAGACAAAAAAGACATTGACTATCAAAATCAACGAATTGACATAGCCATCTATTACGATTTGCGCGGAGAAGAATTGATCAAAGGGAATTACAAAGTGAAAATCTATTGCGACGGCAATTTGGTTGGATCCGATAGCTTTACGCTTAAATAAATAGAATAAATAAATCATCGAAACCACAAAAAATTATGGTAAACATTTTCATTGCAAATCTTGATTGGGAGATCACTTCCGAGGATTTGCGCACAACATTTTCTGCGTTCGGTCCTGTGACCTATGCACATGTTGTTTTCGATCGTGAATCGAAACGGTCAAAGGGCTTCGGCTATGTAGAAATGGAAGAAACGGATCATGCGATTCAAGCCATCAATGCGCTTCATGGCATGGACATCAACGGGCGAAAGCTCGATGTGAAAATTGCCTCTCCAAAAGGGAATCGTCCACCGAAGAAGGAACTTGAACCAAAAAAAAATCCGGCGTTCAAAAAACCATTCAATAAAGAATTACGTGGACCAGGCCAACAAGCAACACGTAGTGGTGTCCAATGGCGTGGCGGCCATCAAGGTGGCGGCGCATATGATAAGCCAAATAGAGACCAATAATTAAATACTATGTCAGAGGCGGTAGATCAAGGTCATGTGCATTGCACAGTCGATACAAATGGTATCGCAACAATAGAATTCGGACATCCGTTGAGCAATTCTTTGCCAGGTAAGATTCTTAATAAATTGGCGCTAACAATTACGGAGTTAGGCAACAATCCTGAGGTGAAAGTGATTGTCCTGACATCTTCTGGCGAAAAAGCTTTTTGCGCAGGAGCAAGTTTTGATGAATTGATTTCTATCCATGACCTTGAAACCGGGAAGAAATTTTTCTCAGGATTTGCCAGTGTAATCAACGCGTGCCGCAAGGCTCCAAAATTCATTATCGGTCGTGTTCACGGCAAAGCAGTGGGTGGCGGCGTTGGAATGGCTTCCGCGGTGGATTATTGTTTAGCGACAAAAGATGCGGATGTTAAGCTGTCTGAATTGGCCGTTGGAATTGGGCCTTTTGTCGTTGGTCCTGCTGTTGAACGCAAAATTGGATTGTCTGCCATGAGTGAATTGGCAATCAATGCTACTGAATGGCGATCTGCGGATTGGGCAAAACGGAAAGGCTTGTACACAGAAACCTTTGAAACCATTGAAGAGATGGATAGTGAAATAGAACGGCTTGCGTTGCGTTTGTCGAAGTCTAACCCACAAGCAATGTCCATGTTGAAAGAAGTATTTTGGCAGGGTACAGAACATTGGGATGACTTGTTGATTGAGCGAGCAGGAATGAGTGGCGCACTTGTTTTAAGCGAGTTCACAGTCGATGCTATCAATTCCTTCAAAAAGAAGTAGAGCGAAGGATTCGAGGCCTTGTTTTGTCCAATTTTTGATTGATTTGAAGAGGCTATGAATTTCTATTGTCGCTTCAAATGATTTAACCGAGATCTTCATTTGGACATGCTTTGCATTAAAAAATAGATTCTTCGGAATCCTTTCTACTTTTTTTGACAATTCATTTGTTAATAAGTTCAGAAGTTATATCTTTGCACCCCCAAATTGGGGATATTGTCTTATTTAATTAATTGTAGAATTGTGGATACATTAAGTTACAGAACCGTGTCCGGCAACAAGCAAACCGCTAATAAAAAGTGGCTTGTTGTAGACGCCCAAGGGCAGACCGTAGGTCGCCTTGCGAGCAAGGTGGCGAAGATCATCCGTGGAAAACACAAGACGAACTTCACACCACATGCTGACTGTGGAGATAACGTAATTGTTATCAATGCAGAGAAAGTATCTTTCTCAGGAGCGAAATTGGTCGATAAAGAATACGTTCGATACACGGGTTATCCGGGTGGACAGCGTTTCACGACCGCGAAGGAAATGCTTGAAAAGCACCCTGAACGTTTGATAGAGAAAGCAGTTAAAGGGATGTTGCCAAAAAACAAGCTTGGCCGCAGGTTGTACACAAACTTGAAAGTGTACACCGGAACGGATCACAAGCATGAAGCGCAAAAACCCGAAGTGTTTAACCTAGATACATTCAACTAATCAGTATGGAAATCATTAACACATTAGGTAGAAGAAAAACATCAGTTGCGCGTGTTTACCTTTCAAAGGGTACGGGCAAGGTGATTGTAAATAAAAGAGATTATAAGGAGTTTTTCCCGATCGCTGTGCTACAAGTAAAAGTGGAGCAACCGTTTGTAATTACAAGCACAACAGGTCAGTATGACGTGAAAGTGAATGTATTTGGAGGTGGTATCAACGGTCAGGCAGAGGCAATCCGTTTGGGAATCTCTCGTGCACTCGTTGAACTTTCGGCAGAGAACAAGCCACTTTTGAAAGTGGACGGACTCATGACACGTGACCCTCGTATGGTTGAGCGTAAGAAGCCAGGTCAGCCGAAAGCACGGAAGAAATTCCAGTTCTCGAAACGTTAATCATTTATTTTTCGGTTGTTTAGTATCGAAACCCCAATGCACCCGTCCCGACTATAGGGATCCCTTCGGCGGTTGAATTACTAATGAATGTAAACAATTTAAAGTATAGAAAAATGTCAAAAGTAAATTTCGAAAGTTTGTTGGAAGCAGGTGTTCATTTTGGACACTTGAAAAGAAAATGGAACCCGGCAATGGCGCCGTATATCTTTGAAGAGAAAAAAGGTATCCACATTATCGACCTTAATAAGACAATAGCACACCTCGATCAGGCATGTGCGGCAATGAAGCAAATTGCGAAGTCGGGTAAAAAAGTTCTTTTCGTTGCAACCAAGAAACAAGCAAAAGAAATCGTTGCTCAAATGGTTACTGAAATCAATATGCCATTCGTAACAGAACGTTGGTCAGGGGGTATGTTAACAAACTTCCAAACTACACGTAAGTCAATCCGAAAAATGTCGGCAATTGATAAAATGAAAACTGACGGTACATGGGAAACATTGAACAAGCGTGAGCGTTTGTTCAAGACACGTCAGCGTGAAAAACTCGAAAAGAACTTTGGTTCTATCGCAGACATGACCCGTCAGCCAGCAGCTATCTTCATCGTAGATATCTCGAAAGAGCACATCGCTTTGAGTGAAGCTAAACGTTTGAACATCCCTACTTTCGGGATGGTGGATACAAACTCTAACCCGAAATTGGTCGATTTCCCAATTCCTGCAAATGATGATGCGACAAAGTCGATCACGATTGTGATGGAAGCAATCTGTGGAGCAATCAAAGAAGGTTTGGAAGACCGCAAGAATGTTAAAGGCGACAAAGAAGAATCGGAAGGAACAGTTGAAGTTGCAGCGCTTGTAACTGAAAAAGTAAGTAAAAAGGCTGATGAAACAGTAACTGAAACGGCAACAGAAACAGCTTCTGAAACTGAAACGGCAACAGAAACAGCTTCTGAAACTGAAACTGCAACAGAAACAGCTTCTGAAACTGAAACTGCAACAGAAACAGCTTCTGAAACTGCAACAGAAACAGCTTCTGAAACTGAAACTGCAACAGAATCAAAAGATTAATCAACAACATTAAATAAAATACAACATGGCAATTACAGCTTCTGACGTAAACAAATTGCGTCAACAAACAGGAGCAGGTATGATGGATTGTAAGAACGCATTGGTGGAATCCAATGGTGATTTCGAAACAGCAATCGATATCCTCCGTAAGAAAGGACAAAAAATCGCTGCAAAGCGCGGTGAAAATGATGCTAAAGAGGGCCTTGTTATCGCTGAGGCAACTGAAGATGGTGCATTCGGTGTAATCCTTGCATTGAATTGCGAAACAGATTTCGTAGCGAAAAATGATGGTTACCGCGCGCTTGTTCAATCTATAGTTGATGTAGCAATGAAGCAACGCCCAGACTCTGCTGATGCACTAAAAGCGCTTACATTCGATGACCGCTTGACTGTTGACGAGAAAATTACTGAGCAAATCGGTGTAATTGGTGAGAAACTTGATCTTTCGAGTTATGCAACCATTTCAGCAGGCAAAGTAGTGGCTTACAACCACCCAGGCAACCAATTGGCAACGCTTGTTGGATTGAACAGTGGTACTGATGCTGCACAAGATGCAGGGAAACAAGTGGCCATGCAAGTTGCAGCAATGAACCCAATTGCTTTAGACAAAGACGGTGTTGATGCACGTACAATCGAACGTGAAATCGAAATCGGAAAAGATTTGGCCATTCAAGAAGGAAAAGCAGAAGAAATGGCAGAAAAGATTGCTTTGGGTCGTTTGTCGAAATTCTTCAAGGAAAACACTTTGTTGAGTCAAGAGTTTATTAAAGACAACAAGCAAACAGTAGAGCAATTTCTTGGATCAACGGAGAAAGGTTTGACAATTACCGAATTCAAACGGTTCTCTCTGAGCTAATAGAAAATATGTTTTGAAAAGGCTATCGGTTTCGGTAGCCTTTTTTCATGCATTGTCGGATTGAAAGGCATAAAAATTACGCGGATGAATTCGTATATTTGTCAGGCAAAAATCAAAAGCGATGAAATATAAAAGAATCTTGCTGAAATTGAGCGGCGAATCCCTGATGGGGGAGAAACAGTTTGGGATTGATAATCTACGACTGAACATTTATGCCTCTCAAATCAAGGAGATTCATGACCTTGGGATTGAAGTGGCTATCGTGGTTGGTGGCGGAAATATCTTCCGTGGTGTTCAAGCCGAAGAAGGTGGAATGGACCGTACCCATGGTGATTACATGGGCATGTTGGCGACGATGATCAATTCTATGGCTTTGCAAGCTGCCTTGGAGTCAGCAGGCATACATACGCGCTTGCAATCGGCCATCGAAATGCGTGAAATCGCCGAACCTTATGTGCGCCGCAAAGCAATGCGACACCTCGAAAAAGGTCGCGTTGTGATTTTTGGTGCTGGAACAGGAAATCCCTTCTTCACAACCGATTCGGCAGCGTCTCTTCGTGCAATTGAAATTAATGCTGATGTCATCTTGAAAGGAACGCGCGTAGACGGAATTTATACAGCCGATCCAGAGAAAGATCCAACAGCTACTAAATATGATGTCATATCCTTCGACGACGCCTACAACCAAGGGCTAAAGGTAATGGACATGACCGCCTTCACGCTTTGTAAAGAAAATGATTTGCCGATCATTGTTTTTGATATGGACACCCCAGGCAACCTACTACGATTGTTGGAAGGTCATGCCGTAGGAACTATTGTAAGGAACTAACTTTATTCACAATACGTTATGACAGAGGAACTTCAAATGATTTATGATGAGTTTAAAAGCTCAAATAACCGTTCAATTTCACATCTTGACGCAGAATTAACTAAAATCCGTGCTGGAAAAGCGACCCCAGCTATGCTGAGCAGTGTGATGGTGGATTATTACGGATCTCCAACGCCTATTCAACAGGTTGCAAACATTACTACTATGGATGCGCGCACGATTACCGTGCAAGCTTGGGAAAAAACAATGCTGAACGAAATTGCGAAGGGTATCATCAATTCAAATCTTGGATTTGCCCCCCAAAACAATGGTGAGATCTTGATTATCTCTGTTCCACCACTAACAGAAGAACGTCGACGTGATCTTGTGAAACGCGCAAAAACTGAAGCTGAAAACGCCAAAGTTGCGATCAGAAACAACCGTAAAGATGCATTGGATATGGTAAAAGACCTAAAAACTGAGGGTTTATCCGAAGACATGTCAAAAGATGCTGAAACGGAGATTCAAAACATCACCAATGGGTTTGTCAAGAAGGTAGACGACTTGCTTGAGTTGAAGGAGAAGGACATTATGACTATTTAGTTACTAATTACTAATTACTAATTACTAATTACGAGTTACGAATTTGGTGACTCCTCCGCAGCGCAGCGGTCCTTTGTCAACTATGGTGACTTCGAGACTTCCTTCGGAACCTCAGCCACCGAAGTATGATTAAGTCTTTGAGTCAGCCGCGGCTGACGGTCTTTTGTCTTTGAGCGCAGCGTGTCTTTTGTCAACTATGGTGACTTCGAGACTTCCTTCGGAACCTCAGCCACCGAAGTATGATTAAGTCTTTGAGCGCAGCGGTCTTTTGTCCTTCGAAGCTCAAAGAGCGAAG
>CAIQQH010000035.1 GCA_903873915.1 uncultured Flavobacteriia bacterium
ACGCAGACATGGTAGATGAAATGGTTTTTGGTGTCACGCCAAAATCAAAGCGGAATGCGCCCTCTGAAAATCTAGAATCGAACTTCGCGGAATACCTCAAACATGTGGAAAATACCATCACCAAAAATTCCATCAAATCCTACAATTCGAGTTTTAACCATGTAAAAAACTATGCGCAACTCAATGGGCTGAAATTGAATTATGCCCTCTTTGATCGCGACTTTGAAGTGGGGTTCACCAATTACCTCATTCACGACAAAAATATCAGCAACAACACCATAGGGAAATATATCATGAGCCTAAAGATTTTCTTAAGGCAAATGGAAAAGCGAGGATTCAAGATCGACCCCGCTTATCGAGACTACCGAATACTCTCAGCGCCCGTAGACTTCGTTTATTTGACTTCTAAAGAACTCGACAACCTACTTGAATTGGATTTAAAACAACGACCCCATTTAGAGTGCGTACGAGAGGTTTTTATATTTCAATGCGGAAGTGGTTTGCGCTATGGCGACATCGAAAAGATCACCTGGGACGACATCCACGAAAATCGCATCGAAATCACCACAGAGAAGACCAAACAACTATTGAAGATCCCAGTGAACAAATACACCAAATGGGTGATTGACCGCAACACCGGGAATGAGAGCTTACTAAATCCCTTGACAAATCAATTGCAGAACCGCTATTTAAAGGAACTCGGTGCCATGATGGGGATGTTTGGCAAACACAAAGTGGTCAAATTCTACGGAACAAAACGCAAAGAGGAAACCCATGCCAAATGGGAATTGATCAGCACGCACACAGCCCGCAGAACTTTTGTGATCTTAGCCCTTGAACGAGGCATGCGCCCTGAGGTGGTCATGAAGATTACGGGGCATACCAAATTGTCCACGCTGCAGCGCTACATCACCATCTCAGACACCGTAGTAGAGGCCGAAATGATGCGCGCGTTTGGGTGATGGATATTGAGAGAATTCAACCTAAACAAGATTTCTGCTCATTCCAAAAAAAGGAGCAATACCATTTAGCTGGTCTGCTTTGAACGCTTAGACCTCCTAACAATAGCCTTAACGGCTACAATAATCAGGAAAATACAAATAGCAAAAAATCCAAGAACAAAATACCCCAAAGCAGCCCACACATTAACAATTCCGAGCAACGAGTAGAGAATTAAAAATGACCCCAATATCAGAAAAAATGAAGCAATGATACCTACTTTACGCTCCTTCTTCTCCGGGAGTTGCGTTGGTATTTTTTTAATTGATGTTGACCTGGGTTTGCCAATTTTGGGATTCGTTCTTTTAAATACTTGTTGAATCTGATGTGAAAGAACAGTATTGTTCTGAAGCCTAATGCGAGGTGTAGTAAAGGAGCTATTTAGATCATCGGTTTCACTAGACTCTCGATTTGGTTGATGCCCATTAGATTTGGTTTTGCTATTGTCGACACCTAATTCAACCCTTGAATTAGGGTCGGCTTTTTTAAACGACAATTCACTCTTTGATTTCGGCGACACTTGATGATTCCATTCTATGTGAAATCCCAAAGAATGATAGCGCTTGGTAATTGTGCAACTCTGCAATACAAGTATGATGACAGCAACTAAAAGTAATCGTATTCTCATGCATCAATAATCAATAAAGTTCGTGACAGAAAAAAACGGAAAAACGCAATTGCGGAGTCTCTCTTTTACGG
The DNA here is from genome assembly GCA_903873915.1 of uncultured Flavobacteriia bacterium. Classification (GTDB taxonomy): domain Bacteria; phylum Bacteroidota; class Bacteroidia; order Flavobacteriales_D; family Crocinitomicaceae; genus M0103. Next base: position 1,699 of record CAIQQH010000035.1, read on the forward strand.
AATTTCGCAACTCCTCAACCAAGTCTAGCGCTTTCGATATCGAAAATAATCCGTCGGAAAATAGCACGCGAGTGCTAGATTAGAAATGAATCGATAAGTCATACGACCTTCAATAATTGAAGACATTTTTTTGTGTATTTATGTTTTTTAGCTAATTTTCTTTAGAATTTCTTTCCAAGGATAGAATAACTTCCTTCCGATACGCTTGTAGGGAATGACCCCCGTCACGCGCCAATTGAACAATGTTGTGCGGCTCACCTTCAGTCGGCGGCGCAATTCTTCATCGCTAATTAGTTCTAAGCCTTCATTTTCCTTGGCTTCTTCAATTTTCTTTACGGCGCTTTTGATAACATCGATCAAGTTCACGCTAGCTTCAAATTCATTATTCATACTGGTTGGTTTCTTTTTTTAGTTGTTGATTTAGATTGTACTCTAGCAATTGATACACGACAATTCCGGCAATGATTGTCAGAAT
>CAIQQH010000036.1 GCA_903873915.1 uncultured Flavobacteriia bacterium
CCGTATTCATAGTTTGGATTTTTTATTAACTCGCGTGGTTTGTCACCAAAGCTGTTAATGTTTAGGATATTGAATTCTGTTGGAAAAAAGTTCGTATTCTCAACAAAAGTTGTGGCGGAGTTGATCGAAGCAAATTTCTGACAGGCATAGATCATGTTGCTGTCTAAATTTAGTTGAACACTGACTCCCGTGATTTGATATGCACAATGAATCATGTTGTCAAAATGTCTAGGTGAAAGCACCCAACCATTCACTATGGCGTCTGCTAGGCCTTCATATTGATAGGTGTTGAAAGGAGCAAATGAATTTTGGTAGGGCACTTTTATAATATTTTCAACAACATTGTAATCTTTTGCCCCATAGTATTCCGCGCGTTTTTGAGGAGTTAATGTGTTTAAATTTCCTTCTTCTTCGTGCAAAAAAATCCCCGTGCTGTCCATGTATCGGCTATGGTGCTTGGACGCCACATAGAGAATCGAATCATTGTACAAGGAGGAACACTGATATACTTTTCTCACAGAATCGATGCGCACCTTGATAAGGTGTTCAAGGAACTTGTCATTAAAGTTATACGGGTCAAATGCGGTTTGTGATTGCGCAGAAAAATGGGTAAAAAGCAAAAGAACACTAAGAAAAGTTAGAGTTTTTCGAGCTTTTGTAGGTTGAGATAAAGGTATCATTCAAGAAATGCTATAAAAAGGTGGTTTAAATTACTTTATTTAATTGAAAATCAAATGATAATACGTCTAATTTTAAGGGTCTGAGGTCATTAATTGGCAGAATTGACTATCTTCAACATCGCTTATTTTTCTAGACAAACCGAAATATATATCTTATGATCGCACAAATTATATCTGACTTCGATGTTGAGTTGATCGAAGAAGGCAAAACCATGAGCTTTTTCGCAGCGCAGAAAAAATTACTTTTTCACTTCGTTTTTCTGCAAAAGAAATTAGCTTACAACGAAATTGATCAGATCTATCTTCCTCGGTTTGAAATCGCAAATTGGCTTTATCGTTATTTCAATGAAGAGGGTCAGTCTATACTGAACATTTCATCGATGGGAATTTTTGTGGAAATCAATATGGTCATCGATCTTGCCCACAAATTCAAAGATCAACGCTACAGGCTTGACATGACTTTTAAAAACGAAACTGTTTGCATGGGTATCAACGATACGTCTTTTGGAAAAAGTCTTTTAAAGGATGCGGACCTTCTGAGGAAAGTATACAAAGCTGCAGAAGGAAAGGATTTTCTCGCATCGGTATTGAAAACGATCTTTGATGATTACAGCGAAACGGCAGTCTATGAAACTTCAGAACTTTCTCTGATTCAGGTTGCGTTTGAACAAAGACTCATTAAATCCAATAAAAATTGGAGGCATCATTCGGTGATTTCTGGGCTTTTAAAAATAGAACACGAAACGCCATCCGACGCATATCCGCAATTGTGGGGGGACATTATGGCCACTATGCCCTTAGTGGCGATTGAAAAATCATGCGATTGTGGAAGCGATGCATGTTTCTTCGATTTGTTAAATACAGCATTTACTACATTTTTTAAAGACGCTGATGTCGTGACCAATGGAACCGTGGATGAAGAAAAAGTGAATCTGGAATTCGACCGAATTTGGCGCGGGTTGCCTCTTAAACAAAAGGTTTTACTCACCTATCTTGACCAAGAGTTTTCCAATACACCATTATTGAATTTGTACATCTTGACACCTGATTGTGACATTCAAGAATATTTGTACAAAATGACCTATCCCTATCAACCAGACTCAGAAGACGATTACTTCGTGCGAAGTTCTGTCAGCTGGGTAGCTTATTGGCTGAGGATGTGACCAGTTTCAATAGGGAGTAAAGGTGTTGTTGGTACAGAAATTACTACTCAAGTTGAACATCCTTCACCTCACTCACAATCCGCTTGTAAACGGCTTTCGAATTCATGTCAAATTCCACAAAAGAGGTAAAGATTGCCTCTAGAGTTTGGTCCTCATCCAAAGGAAATGGTACATAGGTACTCATTGGAATCCATTCATCGGAATTATCGAGAAATAAGGTATTGTCGATGTGTATTTTAATGGATCCGCTCAGCTTTTGCCAGTGTTTTCCTTTGGGAATTAGAATGCTCATGCATACTAAACGAATCAGTTTAGGATATTTATCGAGTACAAATTGTTTTTTAGAAAATGAGCAAAGAGCTTTAATCCCTTACAACCCGCACATTCTCCCCACTTTCTAAACGAATCATGTACATTCCACTTGGAATACCTGCAAAATCAATCGAAGTACTCTCGGATGAAAGCTGACCTTCAAATACGTGTTTTCCGGTGAGGTCTAACACAGCATAACGACTTCCAATCAAGGCTTCACTCACGACAACAGTCAACTCATCCACAACCGGATTGGGGTAAGCATGCATCGCTCCCGAAACAAGTTCGTCGATCCCCGAGGTGCTGTAGGTGAAGGATTGCATTTCACTGCAACCGTTGACATCGGTAACTGTCACGCTGTATACACCCGGTGTCTGACAAACAATGCCTGAGGTGGTTTCGCCAGTATTCCAACCATAGGTGTAAGGACCCGTTCCGCCACTTATGCTCGTGCTCAAGGCATTGCCACTTTGGGTGATCGTGACAGTTATTGCTTGCGGTTCGGTAATCGTAGTACTCAGCTGGTAGGAGCAGCCATTGGCATCGGTCACGTTGGATGTGTAGGTTCCTGCGGTCAAATAGATTGGGAAATCATCCGTCGCACCGTTCGACCACGAATAGGTGTAGGGCTGAGTTCCTCCAATTGTTCCGATATGAATGTAGCCCGAATTGCCACCGAAGCAATCAACATTGTTGAGCTCAAGGACGGTGGATAGCAATGCGGGGGGCTCAGAAATGGTGGCTGAACCACTTGAAGTACATCCGTTTGCGTCGGTCACAGTAATGGAGTAGGTGCCAACTGCTAGGTTGGGAATGGTGAAGGCACTCACACTCGAAACGCCGCTGATGTTTGTCGGTGAAACCATATAGCTGAAGGGTCCAGTTCCATTGGCGGTGTTGACTGAAATAGCTCCTGTGGTATTTCCATTGCACAAGGCATTGCTCGGTGCGCACGCGACAGCAAGATTACAGATTGGTCCGCAGCCAGTCGATGGAGCTATGGAATAGTCAAAAGTTAAACTCGCACACGGAATATAGGTGGGGATACCTCCAGAAATCTGAAATACAGCACTCGGCTCATGAATAAAGACATGGATTCCACCGTTCATGACCACCTTTGCGCCGTTTTTAACATAAATGGTGTCAATGCCTCCGCCTGTAACCATCGTCGCATTCGACTCTAGAAAGGCTAAAAAGATCCCTCCATCAGAAAATAAAGTGTCGTTGGGACAAACCCACTGTGAGGTAAATCCGCCATTCACTGTTTGATTTGAACTGACGACATTTGCGTTTGCGGGAATCACACGTGAACATTGTCCAAAACTCAATGAGTGAATCGCCAATAAGAAACTCAGGAGAAGGATAAGTGTATTTTTCATGATAGTGAGTTGGTTTGTAGTGGCTTCGAAGATAGATGAAACAAAAGGAATCTCCTAAAAGGGAATAAAAAAATACTTAACAGTCATTCTTTTGGCCTTGTTATGAATTGAAAAAATCCGAGCCAAAGCATTACATATGCTCAACTTAAAACATCAATGGGCCTGTTATAATTCTAAAGAATACGTGTTAATGAGTTGTCGACCGAAGGCAATAACCACTAAATACTCAGACTATGAAAGCTATCACATTCTTTATTTGCTGCATTTTCATTTCTTTAATTGGGATATCTCAAAGCACACAGTCGAAACCTCAAAAAGAAGCCGTTCTGATTGTAGGTGACCGCGCTCCGGCTGAAAATAAAGCGCGAATGGAGGAACTTGCTGTTATCTTGGAGGCACATAAGTACAAGGTGCATCGCTTTTATTCACCGAACAATAAATGGGTTGATATTAAACGTGCAGCACTGAATGCTTCCTTTTTTATCTACAATGGTCATGGGACAACATTAGGTTTGAACGATGGCTTTGGCGGACTCGTGATCAATGAGTTTATTTCTGCGCAGCGGATTGTTGATGAACTTAAATTTAACCGAAATCCTGTGGTTATTTTTCAGTCTGCATGCGGTGCAGCGGGCACTTCAGAAGGTGATCCGCTCGATATTGGTGTCAAGGAAGCGGCATTGCGGGTGGCTGAAACCGCGAAACCATTTTTGATGGTGGGTGCCAGCGCCTATTATGCAGACAATTATTACGGTGGGGTCAACACCTTTCTTCAGCATTTCTTGGCAGGAGAAGCCCTTGGGGCAATCTATCAGGAAATTGCCTCATCCTGGACAAACATCGAAGTAAATCGCGCATTGAACGACAGTGCCCTTGATAGCGATTTGTTCCTAGGCGTTTCCTCTAGCGGTGGAGGAAAAAAAGAAATCATTACGCAGGTGAACGGTAAGCAAGTCAAGAAATACGAACAACAGGAAAAAAAGTATTCGATTGCCTTTATCGGTCCAAATGCACTTACGGTCAATGATATCGTTTTTGTGGCTGGGCGTTGAATGAGAAAAAAGAATGTTTCGGCCATACATTCATTCTATAAGTTTTGTTTTCCATACATTTTAATCATTCGTCTAAAAATAAAATCATTTTCTCATTTTGGGAATAAATCCAATTGGGAATTTAATTAAATATTTGTATTACAGATGTTTGTGTTTTATTTTTGCGCTGGCACTTAAGTTGAGGACACTGCGCGAATGCAATTAACAAACTATAGAATAGAATTAAAAGTCACTGCTCCAACTTGGGTATTGGCTGCTGCTCTTGTCATTATGTCAACGGCCTTTTCTTTTTGTACTGCACAGGTTGTGAATGGATATGCCAAGGTGACGGGTTTAAGTGGCGCAACTTTGAGCCTCTCTTCAGTAAATGAAACTGCAGATAGTTTTGAAAATGGTGAAAAAGTGATGCTCATTCAAATGCAAGACAATGTCATAGGATCGAATATCACAAATGCCAATACCTTCGGTACCATTGCAGGGATTGGATCCGCAGGAAATTATGAATTTCTGACTATTTCGACACATACAGAAGTGAGTGGCTTACCGAATACTATCACGTTCACAAGTGCACCAACGAGAACCTATACGTTTACGGTAAACAGCAGTGTTCAAATTGTATCTTTACGTAGATTGGGCGCCCCGAATTTTTCGACAACTTCAGCGATGACTGCCTTGGCATGGAATGGCGATATCGGCGGTGTGGTTGCCATTGAAGTACTGGGAACCTTGACATTAAATCATTCGATCAATGCCAATTATACCGGCTTCCGAGGAGGTGCAAAATCTGTAAACGACGGAACACTGACTTGTTTGAACTCGGTTTATTTTGCATCAATGACTGGATACGGATATAAAGGGGAAGGAATTCATAAAAATACCAACGTCAATTTTACCAACGCAAGAGGGAAAATAGCCAATGGTGGTGGAGGTGGTTTAACCCACAACTCTGGTGGCGGTGGCGGTGGAAATGTATCAACTGGAGGCACAGGTGGGATAGGATGGCAATGCACTGTAGCGAATACTGGCCATGGTTTGGGTGGACAAACACTGATGCCTTATTACTCCCAGAATCGAATTTTTATGGGCGGTGGCGGCGGTGGCGGTCAAATGAACAACAGTGTAGCAACGAATGGTGGAAATGGTGGAGGTATAGTGTATATCAAAGCCAACCAAATCGTGACTTCAAATGTGTGTACAACACCCATCTCAATCACAGCACAAGGTCAAACATCGGCCAACTCTGGAAATGATGGAAGTGGTGGAGCTGGGGCTGCCGGGGCTGTAGTCGTGTACGCCAATTCGTTTGTATTTAGTTCGGCGTGTCCAGTTACTTTTTCCGCGAATGGTGGAACGGGTGGATCGGTAGGCAATGGTGGAATACATGGTGCCGGTGGTGGAGGCGGTCAAGGAGCAGTGATTTTTTTGGCCTCTGTGCCGACCTCAAATTTTACAACACAAACACTCAACGGAGCGGCTGGATGCAATAACTCGGCTGTTCCTTGTACAAGCTTTTCTGGAACTTCTCCCGAGCCAAACAATTCGGGCGTTATGATGCTTATTCCACTGGGCGTGTCATTTGTAGACTTTTCTGCTGAAGCAATCGATCGGAATGTATTGCTTCGTTGGTCCACGGCTTCAGAAATCAATAGTGACTATTTTACGATTGAACGCTCCTTGGATGGGGAGAACTTTGCGGTTATTGCTCAAGTTCAAGCCGCAGGCTCAAGCCAAAATCTTTTAGATTACGAATTTGTGGATGTCAATGCTTTTGTGCCGATTATGCAGTTTTATTACCGCGTTAAAGAAGTAGATTTCGATGGGAAAATAATGTATACAGAGCTAAGATTGGTACAAATGAATCAACAACAGTCCAATCACGTCGTTGTTTTTCCAAATCCTTTTAGCGAGGTGTTGAACGTATTTATTCCTCAAAAGAGCATCAATGACCAAACTCAAATCTTTTTAATGGATGAGCTCAATCGAGTGATTGAAACTTATTCTGTTCAGCATGAAATGAACTCCTTGATGCTTGGTGGTTTATCAAAAGGAATCTATTTTATTTCTGTTGTTGATGGGGGACGGCTTGTTGAAACCGTTAGAGTGGTGAAGTAGGGCAAAAGGACAAAAGACGGGTGGACAAAAGACTCGTTTCAAACTTTGGTTGCCTTCGGCATGAAATACACCTCGAAGAACAATCAAGTCCTTTAGCGCAGCGGTCCTTTGTCTTTCGAAGCTCAAAGAGCGAAGAATTGTCCTTTGTCCCTATTGTATCAAATTCCCGCAGGGATCAAATTCCTCAATTGCGCAGCATCAAATTCCCGAAGGGATCAAATCCTGAATTCCCGCAGGGATCAAATCCTGAATTGGCTCCGCCATCAAATTCCTTACTATCGTTCTACAGCAAATCCATTTTCATAAATTTGAGTAAGTTCCCATTCACCATCATTGTACTGGGCTCTCGTTTCTCCATTTCCATTGATGAATTTGGTTGAATAAAATACGGCACCATTTAATTTGTAACTCGCATAATCTCCAGTGATTCTTCCACGATCATAATGTGCAACTTCTTTGAGATTTCCATTCGGATAGTACATGCG
>CAIQQH010000037.1 GCA_903873915.1 uncultured Flavobacteriia bacterium
AAATCAAAGGCTCCTTTTTTAATGGCTTGCACTGCGGTGTCTATGTTCCCATGTCCACTGATCATGATCAATGGCGTTTCCACCTTCGTTTTAATCAATTCATCCAATACTTCCATCCCATCCATCAAAGGCATTTTGATGTCGCAAAAAATGATTTCGTACAATCCAGATTTTGCTTTGTCAACACCCTCTTTGCCATTTTCAGCTTCATCGATTTCAAATCCCTCAAATTCGAGGATTTCTCTCAATGCTCTGCGAATCGCACGTTCATCATCAATGATTAGGATTTTTGCCATGGGAATTAAAATTTCAGTAAAGATAGGAATGATGTTGTGAAAGTTGTGCCTTTACCTTTTCGGGTAAATGGATTATTCAAAAATAACTCCCTCCTTTAAGGAGTAGGGAGAAATAAAAATCTTAGTCGCAGGTATTTGATTCAACACCCAACGCGTTTTTACTGCTGCAATGGGAGCCATTTTTTTACGAATGGGAATGATCCACTCGTTTCGATCACGTTCCTCTTGAGTTGAAGAAATAATCTGCTCTAGGATCTCAGTTAGGTGGTCAATTGAAATTTCAATGGATTTATTTTTCTCTGGAAACTGTTCGTTATGAATCAACTCATAGAATGTTTCAAAACTACCTGATGCACCAATCAATACTTTTTCTTTTCGGTTTTTAAAGAATGTTCCTGCGTGGGTATCGAGCCATTTTTCAATGTGAAAAACATCTGTAATCGTCAAGGGATCGGATAAATCAAAAAGTTGAAATATCCGTGAGACACCAATATTCATGCTGATCATATCGTGTATCCCCAATTGATTGGCTGAAATAAATTCAGTACTCCCCCCGCCAATGTCCATGATTAAGGAATCATCTTCAAAATTATGCGACGCCGCAATCCCTTTGTAAATCAACTCAGCTTCACGTTGACCACTCACAATTTCAATGTCAATTCCCACATTAACCTTCACAATTTTCAGGAAATCTGCAGCATTTTTCGCATCGCGAATGGCAGAAGTCCCAATGGCCTTGATCCATGACACTCCGTGATTTTCGCAAACACGTTTAAAACGTTTCAAAGCACTTAAAGCTCGATCTAAGGCTTCATGTGAAATCAGTTGATTGTTGATTCCTCCCATCCCAAGTGCCACTCCCTCCTTTTCGTTGTGCAGCACCTGAATTTCTTCCTCATTGACTTGAACTATGAGGAGATTAAAGGTATTCGTACCGAGATCAATGACTGCTTTTCGCATATTACATACGTTTCATCCAACGCAGCAACATCCCAAAGCGCAGTCTATGTCCAAATTGTAGAATGCCATTCCGGTACAATCTGCCTGCAAGAACAAGTACGCCAGCTGCACTCAAAAGGAGAATAATCAAAGACATCCAAATCTCATAGGCATGTCCCGGAGCATAGCCCAAAGATAGCTTCACCATCACGACCACTGGTGAAGTAAAAGGCAAATAATGGAAGAGAGTTGCCAGACTACTTTCTGGGTTTTCCAATGAATAATAGCCAGCATACAGGGCAAAACACAACAAGAAAATAAGTGGCAAAACAAATTGTTGTCCGTCACTTTCTGACCCTGAGGTAGCGCCGATTGCCGCAAAAAAAGCACCATAGAAGAGGTAACCCACCACAAAAAAGAGAACAAAATAGAACGTCATGGTGCCAAATTGGATGCGCTCGTACACCAAATCAACAAACTGGTTGTATTCCGTCGCTGCAAAGAAACTGTCAGAGGCATGTTCCCCCATGGCTACAACATGACTAGGGTCGAATAAATCTGGAAATACATAACTGCGCATGAGTGCAAGTCCGATTGCCACAAAGAGCATCCAAACGACGAATTGAATAAATGCTGCGATTCCAATTCCAACAATCTTTCCGATCATCAATTGATTGGGGTGCACCGTGGCTAAAAGTACTTCAACAATGCGGTTGCTTTTTTCACGTGTCACACTTCGGAGAATGGTCATTCCAAAAAGAAAGATGAAGGCAAAAATGAGTGCGCCATAAAATAAGCCGACCCAACCGCGAAGGTCTGAGGCCTCGTCCATTGGATCATATACATTCCTGAAAGCCATATTGAGTGGCTGCTTCACTTTTCTAAATTCGCGAATGGTCAGATCTGTAAATTGGGACACCATCACCTCTTCAATCCGACGTTCCACTTGGTAACGGATTTTCGTCTGCATGCGCATCGAAGGGTTTTCGCGGTAGAAGACAAAAGACAATTTATTGGAAAGAATTTTTTCGTTGATTTCCACAAGTGCATCAAATTCACGGAATTGTTTTGCGTCGCGAAACTCATTCATCTCAACGTAGCCATTGGCAAAAGAATAGTTCACATCTGGATCGGCACTGATCAATATTTTCTTGTCCATGATTCCCGTTGGATCAGCAATAAGCACATTCCATTTCTGTTGTCCTTCGCCGCCGAAGGCAAAGAGGAAATAGATGAGCACCAAAATCAACACTGGACCAGCGATCATCATTCCTACGAAAGAGCGCGAACCCAAGCGCTCTTTCAATTCGCGCAGTGCAACCAACCAACTGTTACGCATGAGTTCCTTCGGTTTTAGGTGTAACTAGATCAATAAAAATATCCTGCATGGAAGGCAATACTTCCCAGACTGCTTCTATGCGTACTTGACCCATCATGGCGCGCAACAAATCATCAAAATTAGTTTCTCCACGTGTTTTCAAACGGGCGATGAAACGGTCGTCCGCTAAAATTTCCTTGTCCACAAGTTCGAAATTTGTCCACAAGGCATTCACAAAGGCAATCATTGACCCACGGAATTTAATGGCTATTTCTCCTGTTTTCCTCGACTCTCGAATTTCAGAAACTGTTCCTTCGAGTATCTTCTTTGATTGATCAATCAATGCCACACGGTCACAAATCTCCTCAACACTTTTCATGTTGTGAGTAGAGAGGATAATTAGTTTACCCTTTGCGCGCATTTCAATAAGTTCTTGCTTGATCAACTCGACATTCACTGGATCGAAACCGCTCAAAGGTTCATCCAAAATGAGAATTTTAGGTTCGTGCAGGACTGTACAAATGAACTGAACCTTTTGCGCCATTCCTTTGGAAAGTTCTTCAATTCGTTTTTTCTTCCAATCACCAATGGTAAATTTTTCGAGCCAATAGTCAAGTTGCATTTTCACGTCGCGCTTCGACAATCCGCGCAATTGGCCAAGAAACAAGGCATGGTCTTCAACTGTCATTGACTTGTACAATCCGCGTTCTTCTGGCAGGTATCCCACCATCGACAGATGCTTTTGTGTCATCAGATCTCCGTTGATCCGGACCACACCTCGATCGGCATCGATGATTTTGTTGATGATTCTTATGAGCGTAGTTTTACCTGCGCCGTTTGGACCTAGAAGACCAAAGATTTCTCCTTCGCGCACGGTCATCGAAACATCTTCGAGGGCTGTTTTGCGGAAAAAGGATTTAGAGATGTGCTGTACTTCAAGCATTCATTGTGATTTCGAACTTAAAGCTATCTTTTTTTTCTGAGGTACGAAAATCAAGGATTGAATAAAACACGAAATCATGCTTTCTTTTACTGTTGATCAAGCAGTTTTGACTGCATGTTTTTCCATTTGTAGATCTTCGCGAAAATGAGAAGCAGCAGTGGTTGAAGAACCAGCATCGTGGCGATCACATCCCAGCCAAAGGTTGGTTTAGCATGATCAATCCACAAGGCATCTGTTTGAAATGCCTGCCACTCGTTGGTCAAAATGAGCGCTGCAAAGATGTTGTTTGCCGCATGGTAGCCCATAGAAAGTTCAAGTCCGTCGTCCATTAGAACAATAAACCCAAGAAAAATACCCGTCATGATGTAGTAACTCATCACCCCATAACCCAAGGCTTCCACCTCAGGATTAGCGGCGTGCATGAGGCCAAAGAGAACACCCGTTACGACGACACTGATCCAACCCCGACGATTTTTATGTCCAAAAGCTTGAAAGAGATAGCCCCTGAAAAGCACTTCTTCAGCAGTCGTTTGGAGAGGAATCAAAAGCAAGGAGATCAAAACAAGTGGGATAATTGTCGAAGGATTCATATTCCACTGAATTTGGTCATTACCTGACATCATCATGGCGAGCAAAATGCCCATTACCGCTGTCCAAATTCCAGCGGAGGTAAAAAAACGTGTCCAATCGAATTTCGACCGCGCAGTGAATAGAGACAAAATGGTACGCTTGTGTATGAAGCGGTTACTCAGCACAAGCGTCAAAAGCACCAAAACAAATGGAAAGAGGAGGTAACATAAAATGGTGTTTTCACCTAAGAGCGCTGTCCAATCTGACATTGAGCCGGATAGCGAACCTTCAGCTCCCCCATTTGCAACAATAAGATGAACAATCAAGGGAATAGAACCGAGAACGGCATAGCACAAGACAACAAGGCACAAGGTTAAAACATACCCTGAAATACGATTGTTCCCTTCGTCAGCATTGGTTAAAAATGACATCTAGGTCTAGTTAAACATATCCTTCATTCGGTCAAAGAACCCCTTATCGTTTTTGTCAGGATGAGGTTTAAAGTTTTCGCTTTCGCGTAATTTTTCCAAGATTTCACGCTCTTCCTTAGACACTTTTTTTGGTGTCCAGACATTGATGTGCACGAACAAATCTCCGTGCCCATAGCGCTGCAGAATGGGCAAGCCTTTGCCTTTCAAACGCAGAACTTTACCACTTTGTGTTCCTGGATCAATTTTAATTTTTGCTTTGCCGTTGACCGTTGGTATTTCTATCGACTCACCCAATACGGCATCCACAAAATTGATATGTGCCTCATAGTGTAAGTTCTCACTGTCTCTCTTTAATTCAGGATGTTCAGCTTCTTCTATTTGCACGATCAAATCACCTGGTACACCATTGAATGGGCCAGCGTTTCCTTTACCAGTAACGCTCAATTGCATGCCTTCCTCTACCCCTGCAGGAATATCAATTTCGATGACCTCTTCTTGGCGTTTAAGTCCTTGGGCATCTGAATCCGAAGGCCGTTTGTCAATCATTTTCCCTGCGCCTTGACAAACATTACACGTTGTTTGTGTCTGCATTGCTCCAAGGAATGTTTGAGCGACTCGTGTAATTCGTCCGCTTCCACCGCAGGTTTGGCAATTTTTATAGGTAACTCCTTCGGCATTCACCAATTTGTTCACCTTGATTTTCTTGCGCACACCCTCAGCAATTTCCTCAAGTGTCAGCTTCATCTTTACCCGAAGATTTGTTCCACGCACAACGCGGCTACCTCCACCTCGACTACCTCCGAAGCTACCTCCGCCAAATGCGCCTCCGAAAACATCTCCGAATTGAGAGAAGATATCATCCATGTTCATTCCACCGCCGCCAAAGCCTTGGCCATTGGCTCCTGCATGACCAAAACGGTCGTATTGCGCTCTTTTCTGGGAATCACTTAATACCTCGTATGCTTCAGCAGCCTCCTTAAATTTCTCTTCAGCACTAGCATCATCAGGGTTTTTATCCGGGTGGTGTGCGATTGCCAATTTGCGGTAAGCCTTTTTAATTTCGGCCTCATCAGCACTTTTAGAAACTCCTAAAACCTCGTAATAATCTCTTTTCTGACTCATTCTATTGTATTACTGTCCAACCAACACTTGCGCAAAGCGAATCACCTTTTCATTGAGGTAATACCCCTTGCGAATATCTTCTATTACTTTTCCTTTTTCTTGTTCTGATGGTGCGGGAATGTTGGCAATTGCTTCATGAAGGTCGCTGTCAAATTTTTCACCTTTCGCATCCATGGGCTTCAGCCCTTTAGAAGACAATAAAGCCGACATTTTAGCATGAATTAAATTGAATCCCTCTTTCACGCTATCGATATTGTCAGCGCTTTCATTGTTTACGATTGCGCGTTCAAAATCATCCAAAATGGGCAACAAATCCTTCAAGAGTTGTGCATTGGCATTATCGATGGTTTCCAAATGTTCTTTACGAGAGCGCTTTCTAAAATTATCAAAATCAGCATGCAGGCGCAAAAAACGCTCATTCAGCTCAAGAAACTTATCCTCTGCCGTTTGTTCCACAGGTTCATTTAAGGCCTCTTCGGATGTCGTTTCCGCTTCTGTATCCATCTCATGTTGTTGCTCGTTTTCTAGCCCTTTTCCCTCCTCATTCGGATTTTTTTCATCTACCATAGCACATAATTTTTGACTCGCCGCTTCAGTCAAAGATACTGCCAATCCAATTATTCGGACATGATGGCAGTTTTTTTATCGAAAGGATGAAAAGATGACATTTTCAAGCGAAAAAAAATGCCTTTAGAATCATTACATTTGTCGTTATCAAATTTTATGTATTGAAAGTCCTCAAGCCCATACATGTACTCCTATTTACACTTGGAGTGCTGCTGTTGTTGTCACCCATTGTCATTTTTATTCCCGAAGGGGGATGGAATATTTTCGGCTATAAGTTGCAATTCATGTCGAAGACAGAGTTCTTTCATCCTGTAAAGCAAGAGAAAAAAGACATCACAAAGCTTGTTGCGAAGGTCGACACCTCTGGGATCGAAGACCCCTTGCTACAGCACAAGAACGGTTCAGATGGTTCTTTCGGAGCACCCAATGGTGGCGAACTTTCCACAGAGTCAAGCACCTCCTTTGTCTTGAATGAAGCTGGACTTCAAAACCTACATGGCTTTTTTGCAAAAATGCAAAATGCCGCTACAGAGAAGAAAAAGATTCACATTTTTCATTACGGTGATTCACAAATTGAAGGCGACCGCATGACCGCCTATATCCGCCAACGCATTCAAAATCAATTTGGTGGAAGTGGTCCAGGTTTAATTCCCGCTGTGAATGTCTATGCAACAAACACCTTTAAGCAAAGCTATTCTCCAAATTTTGTGCGCTACACCTGCTTTGGCGGCGACCGATTAAAAACCAAAAAATATGGAGCGCTCGGCTCAGCAGCACGATTCACATCGGAGTTGGACAGTTCAGCCATGAGCAATAAGTCAACAATTGAAGAGGGTTGGATAGAAATTGAGCCCAATAAAAACGCATATTCTCGGGCGAAAGAATACAACAATGTAAAAATGTACTACAACAGTTGTTTAAAACCTTGTGGATTAAAGGTCTATCAAAATGGCAATTTAATTCATGAAGACAGCCTCAAAACAGACGGGAAATTGCACAGTGTTGATCTTGCATTTTCGGCTACTCCTGGAAAATTAAAATATGTATTTTCTGCAACGGTCAGTCCGAACATTTGTGGTTTTTCATTGGAGGGTGATTATGGAATGCAAATCAACAATGTGGGCATGCGAGGATCTAGCGGTACTATTTATGGCTATATGGATCAAGGCATTACCTCACAGATGTACAGTGATCTGAATACAGAATTGATCATCATGCAATTTGGAGGAAATTCAGTTCCTTCATTTAAGGATTCGAGTTCCGTGCGAAATTTTACACGAAATTTCAAAGGACAATTAAATACCATACACAAATTGCGACCGTCTGCTGCCATCATCGTTGTTGGACCAAGTGATATGTCGCGACTTGACAAAGGGGTCTATGAAACCTATCCACTGCTTCCGTACTGTGTGGATCAGATGAAAAAAATCAGTCTTGAAGTTGGTGCTGCATACTGGGATTTATTTAGTGCGATGGGAGGTAAAAACTCAATGCCTTCATGGGTGGAACAAGGTTTGGCCGGAAAGGATTACATCCACTTCAGCAATGGAGGCGCAAGTTATGCCTCACAAATGTTTTTCGATGCATTTGCAGCTGAATTTGCGAAATGGCAAGGAAAAAAGAAATAAATCATTGACATTGAAGACGCTGCTCACTATTTTATTTTTCTTGACTGGATGTCAACTTTTGTTTGGTCAGAAGATAGAACCATTGAGCAACTATTGTTTTCCTAATTTTCAAGAAATTGATTCTGCAGATGTCTTGAATTATTCCTTTATCGACCCCTCAATGAATCATTTTCGATTTTATTGTGACAAGAGCAAGAGTTGGGAATTGCTGGCGGCACGCATGGATTCCTTGATTCAATTCAAGAAAGGGAAGATGCATTTTTATCATATTGGCGGATCACATTTGCAAGCCGACATCTATACGCATGACATTCGTTCGTTTCTGCAAAGCAACTGGGAAGGAATTCCTGGCGAACGCGGCATGGTATTTCCCTTCAAGCTGGCACACACAAACAACCCGTCCAACTACGAGTTCACCTCACCCAATACATGGACAGCCTTCCGCAGTGTCACAAGCACTCCTGCAACCATCGACTATGGTGTTATGGGCGCAGCTGTTACCTGCAACGACTCAGTAATTAACCTATTTTTTCGTCACAACCGAAGCAGTGTACAACCACCATTCACCAAGGTGAGAATACTACATAATAAAGGAGAATTGCCATTTGACATCAATTTTGGTGGGGATGAAATTTTGGTGGAATCCATCCTTCAAAATCCAAGTTTGGGCTATTCAGAGATCACATTTTCAGATCCAGTAGATGTGCTTGATGTTCAATTTTCTCGTAAAAATCAACTGCCGCTCGAATTGGAAATATATGGGTTTCAATTTTTAAACGATCTCCCAGGAATTTCATACACATCGATTGGCGTCAATGGTGCAGGACTTTATACCTACCTAGGGTGTAAAAACTTCGAAGAACAATTGTCCATTTACCCACCCGATTTCTTTGCTTTTTCGGTGGGAACCAACGATGGCAATGTCCCATACGATCAATTCGACCCACAAGTGTACAAGAGGAATCTTGAAAAAATGATTCAAAAAGTGCTTCGGGTGAATCCCAATTGTGCCCTACTTTTAACTGTACCCAACGATTCCTATTATCACCAACGCTATTTAAATCGAAACATAGCACGAGAGCGGGAGATGATTATTGAACTTGCCGAAAAATACCATGCTGCAGTGTGGGACCTTTATGGAATAATGGGGGAATTGGGTTCTTCAAAACTATGGAAAAACCGAGGCTTGATGCAAGCCGACTTGGTACATTTCACTTCAATTGGCTATCATTTAAAGGGAGAACTTTTCACGGATTCATTCCTAAAGTTTCTTCGACAAATGCACGAACGAACGACACAAACAACAGTAAACTGAACACATGGAACGACTGTGGCAAATATTCTCATTCAATGAAAAGGAACCCCTGATCTTCACACAATTGGATTTCTGGCTTTTCTTCTTGGCGGTGATGATCATCTTTTCTATGATTCACAAACACTTCTTGGTAAGGGGTATTTTCCTGACAGCTGTTTCCATTTTCTTTTATTTCAAAACCTCTGGATTGTTTGTCATTCTTTTGTGCATCAGTCTCGTAGGGAATTACTTTTTTGGTAAGTGGGTGCACGACGCACAGCGTGAGCGGTCGAAGAAATGGATCATTGGGCTTGGGGCATTTTTAAATCTGGCCGTTCTCGCCTACTTCAAGTATTCGTACTTCTTCACAGACTCTTTCAATGAAATGTTCCATACTGACTTCAAGGTATTCAATCACCTCGCATACATGGGAAATTCATTCTTTGGTGAGGGAAGTTTCAATGTCGACAAAATCATCCTTCCCGTAGGTGTATCTTTCTTTACGTTTCAGAGCATTTCCTATTTTATCGACATCTACCGAAAGGAAATTGAGCCCGTAAAGAACTTCTTCGATTACACCTTCTTTGTAACCTATTTCCCTCAGCTCGTTGCCGGACCAATCGTTCGTGCACGCGATTTCATTCCTCAAATTCGTCAACCCTTTGCTCTAGATAAAGATGCATTCAGTTGGTCAATCATTCAGATTGTCAAAGGATTAATAAAGAAAATTGTATTGGCAGATTACATCGCGGTTCACTTTATTGATAAAATTATTGATACACCGGAAGCCTACCCGGGCTTTGTGAGCGTTTTGGCGATGTGGGGCTATTCACTGCAAATTTACGGTGATTTTTCAGGATACACAGACATTGCTATTGGACTGTCCCGATTGATGGGCTTCAATTTACTCGAGAATTTCCGTTCGCCGTACAAGGCTGTAAGCGTGGCAGATTTCTGGAGAAGGTGGCACAAGTCATTGGGCTCTTGGTTGCGTGACTATTTGTACATTCCTTTGGGGGGAAACAAGACAGGTGGTTTTGGCACCTATATCGCAACTGCCATCATTTTTGTCTTTTTAATTTTCATCACACAATGGTACGAATTGATTTATGTCTATCTCGGACTAACCGTTATTTACATTTTAGGCGTGCTTTTCATTCCTAACTTCAAACAGTATGTGCACCGCGATTTGAATTTATTGATCACCATGGTCGTTGGTGGATTGTGGCACGGCGCGAGTGAAAATTATGTGATTTGGGGGGCGATGAATGGAGTAGCATTGGTCATTTACAATTATTGGCGCAAAATTTCACCCTACGAAAATTCAAAATGGATGGTCGTGCATTTTTGGAAAATCTTCCTAACGTTCAACTTCATCACATTTACGCGTATTTGGTTTCGATTTGAGGACGAAGGTGCGCCAATGGCGATGCTAAACCATGTATGGAATCACTTTGATTTCACCTTCGAAACCTTTACAAAAGTTCTTTGGACCTATCAGAGTGTATTTTGGGTAATCCTTTTTGGATTTATTGTTCATTGGCTGCCCGACCGCGTCAAACTTATGTGGGAGAAACTGTTCAGTCGATCGCCGATTCCGGTTCAAGCCATGGCTGTTGCAATTATCGTTATTCTGATGTATCAGGCGGTATCGGATACATTCAAACCCTTTGTGTACTTCCAGTTTTAAAACGAATCTTCTTCTGTAGCGGCGATATTTTCCGAGAAGAAAATCATCTTAGCACTAAATCCTTCGTTAGCTGCAGAATTGAATTCCACCTTCCCTTTAAACGAGAAGGTACGTTCTTCGATGCTATTCAAACCAACACCTTTTCTCAAGCGTTTGAAATCGGTTCCACACCCATTATCGCGATAAAACGCGTTAAATTTTCCATCCACAACAGCGATCCCTAAGCGTGCTTCAGATGCGTTGGCATACTTCAATGTATTGTTTGTCAATTCCTGCGCGATTCGGTAAAAGTTGATACTGAACCCTGAATCTAGAATAAGTTCTTCGGGAGCTTCGAGAATAAAGCATACCTCCTTTTGAGAATTATTAAGTTTTTCGAAGAGGGAATTTAAACTTGCACTCAAACCAGAGATTTTCAATTCAGACGGATACAAGTCTCGGCAGATGCGGCGAAGGTCGTCGATGGCACTCAAGGTTGTTTCAGAGAGCAGCGCTAAATTCGCATTGGACGGATCTTTTTCTGCCTCATGACCGAGCAGCAGGTTCATCACGGTAAGTGTGCCACCCATGCTGTCGTGTAGTTCACGAGATACGCGCAATTTTTCATTTTCAGCAGATTGAAGTGCCGCCCGATTCAGTGCAGCTTTACGTTCCCGTTTCTCTTTTTTACGTCTGGCACTAATTAGAAAATAAGCCACGATACTGAGGGAAATAAAGGCTACAAGAATGATGTAAATCGCATTTTGCAAACGAAGGTTTCTCACTTCGGAGCGTTTCTTCGAAAGCTTAAGATCGTTGATTAGCTTTGTTCGCCGGAGGTCGTCATAGCGTTCTTGACTTTCAATCACAGCCTCACCTTGTTCTGCATTGAGTCGTTTTAGTTCTTGTTGCGCATATTTAGCATAATAATCGCGACTCTCCTGGTATTTTCCTGCGTGGTAGTAATATTCACTTAGACTCAGATTCAACTGAGGAAAAACCGATGATCCAAAAAGCTCATCTGAAAACAATTCAGTTGCTTTGTCCAAAAATTCTTTGGCCCTGTTCCATTGATTCGTTTCCATGAAAATAGCTGCAAGGTTGTTGTAGGAAGACGCTGTTCCCTCAAAATCACCCATTAAAGCATAAATACTGGAACATTCTAAAAAATATTTTTCTGCCTTTTCGAAGTCATTCAGATTCAAATAAGCCGCTGCAAGATTGTTTATGACATTTGCTGATCTCTCGATTTCTGAAGCACCTAAATACTTTAGAGATTTGAGATACAATTGGATTGCCCTTTTCATGCTGCTTCTATCTCCTTTTCCATAGGTGATGACTCCTTGACCATTCAATGCTGAAGACATTAGGGTAGAATCGCCAAGTGCAAAGGCAGAACGATACGTTTTTGAGAAATAGCGAATGGAATAGCTTGTATTTCCCAAAAACTCATGTGCATTTCCCAGCATTAAATAAGCCTTTGCCTCCGTTTCTCTATCTCTCTCTTTAATTAAAATGAGTTTATGTAAAGTAGACACTGCAGATTCTATATCCTCTTTTATATAGTGAACAATGGCTATTTCGAGAAGAATTTGAGCTCTATATTTTTCATTACCTTTTTTAACCAACACTTTTTTTCCGTAATCAAACGCAGCTTTATAATCTCCATTCGAACGGAAAAATTTAATTTTTAGGGCATCAAATTCACAAAGGTCTTCGCATTCATTCGTTAAACACGATTTTTCGTAGCGCCGAACCAAAAGAGTAGCATCCTCATTTTGCTCAAAAGCTGCTTCTATTTCTAAAAGCAGCTTATCGCAATGTCTTTGGCTTAAACCGAGATTAGTAAGGCAAAGAAATAAGATGAATGTCGTGAAACTTTTCAATTATGGGAGATTAAGCCTTACAATAACCATAGGGTTAGGTTTTTTCCCTGAAACGACCAACTGAACAAAATCGTAACTTGAACCAGACGTAAAAATAGTTGGCAAAGCTACAGATGGCGAAATTGTGCCCGTCGAATCGATAGTTGCTGGTACTGATATACCATTTAATCCATCTACAGTAACCTTGGTTGGAACCCCTAACTTTAATTTTTGATCCACTGAATCAAGATTCAAGGTTAATTTCAAGGTTCTATTCCCATCATAATCCACTCTAAATGAACTATAATTGGCAGCATTAATCGCATCTGTTCCCATAGCTTCTAAATATTAAGTTAGTAATCAAAAATACATTAATTAATCTCAAAAATCTACTCTACACATGATAAGTTTTCAATTATTTCAATGTTTTAGCTATACTTAACCCTGTTTTTCTTCAAGAAATACCACAAAATCATAAGTATCAATTGTTTGGCTTTTAACTGTTAATTTCCCGCCGAGTGAATGGATTAGATTTTTGACAACATCAAGATCCAATTTTCTAGGAGAGTCCTTCTGATTATACATCAATTCTGAATATACCAATTCAAATCCTTTGGCTTGAACGCTAAATGCCATTGTAACTTCCTTTGCACTTGAATGCTTCAGCGTATTGTTCATGAGCTTCTGAACTATGCGGTACCACATCATGCGCATATCGCTAGTGCACTCAATTTCATCACCCTGCAAACAAAATTTGGTCATCGTTTGGTGTGCATTTGTTCTTTTGACCAGTGATTTCAGGCTTTCCAATAGTCCAACTGTTTTGATTTCACTGGGATACAAATCTTCGCTTATTTTCCGGATTTCCGTGATTGCAGCATTTGATCTGTTTTTTAGTTCTCCATAATTTTTATTCTCAGGCGACCTTCTAAATTCATACGCAGCCATGATATGAATGATTGATAGCGTTGCCTGAAAATCGTCGTGCAGTTCTCTAGAGAATCGCAACTTTTCCTCCTCACCTGCAATAAATACCAATCGACTAATTTGACGAGCAAGTATCTTTTGCTCTTTTTTATATCGAAAAAAAACAAATAGGGCAGTCGCCGAGATGATGAGTACTGTAAAGAATCCCATTAGGATTAAGTTTTTCCGGAGCTTTAAATGCAAAACGCGCTCTTTATTTTTTGCAATGAGCAATTCCCTAACCTTTATTTCTTTTCGTTCAACTTCAAACAAGTCTTGCATTTTTCCTTGCATGTGCTTTATCTTCACATTTGCCGCATGAATGTCATTCTCTTTTGACTTCCTAAATGAATCAACCTGAAATTTTTCAAGACCTTTACGTTCTTTAAAAGTATTGACGTTTGACTCAGTCAATTTCTGAACATCAATTTCTGAAATAGTATCGTTCGACCACGCAATCAAATGGGACATGAAAAGCACTATGGAACACACCACCCGATTCATTCCTTCAAGAAATGGGAAAATAAAGCCAGTGAAAATGATTGAAAACAATTCTTTCCATCACCCTAGTTGATTTTAAATAATTGATCATAAATTTCCATATGAGACATTCACAGCATTTTTCAATTCTTGCACTGCCTCTAAACTAAAAATACAATTAAATTAGCATAAAACCTACTTTTCAGGGCATTTTTAGTGCTTGATCAAGTCAGTTGTGATTTTTGCAGAAAGCAAACAAAGTGGGATACTCGGACCAGGGTGAACACTTCCCCCACAGAAATAAAGTCCTTTTATTGACTTAGAAAAATTGGGGTGACGCATGAATGCAGCAAACTTATTGTTTGAGCTATTGCCATAGATTGCACCAAATGCAGATGAGGTTCTCTTTTCAATCACTCTCGGATCGAAGACCATCTCACACTCGATTAAAGAACGTAAATCAGTGCTGAGCATGCGGTCAACTTTACGAATGACAGCTTCACGAGCTTGATCGATAAAGTCATCCCAATTCTGTCCTTGGTTGTTGGGGACATTGATAAATGCAAACCAATTCTCACACCCATCAGGTGCATGATCAGGAGAATGCTTTGCGGTGATGTTCACATAGATGGTCGGATCGTGATAGATTTCCTTCTTCTCAAAAATAGTGTCAAATTCAGCTTTATAGTCTTCCGCAAAAAGGATATTGTGCAAGGTCAACTGATCGAATTTCCCTTTGATTCCCCAGTAAAAAATGATTCCAGAGCTTGACTTTGGTTGATCCAATGTTCGTTTAGGCTTTTTTGCGGATGGAATGAGTTTATGGTAAGTGTTGTACACATCCATGTTGGAAATAACAAGATCATATGCATGACTTCCCTTGTCTGTTTTCACCCCTTTTGCGCGTTTGTTTTCCAATAGAATTTCTATCACAGGTGTGGAGTAGAGAAACTCAACGCCGATATCTTTGGCTAACTTTTCTAGTGCTTTGGTGATGGATACCATTCCTCCTTCTGGGTAGTATGCTCCACGTTCAATTTCGACATGTGAAATGACATTCAATGTTGCTGGAGCCAGAAAAGGGCTTGAACCATTGTAAGTTGAATACCGATTGAATACTTGCACCAAGCGAGGATCTTTAAACGCCTTTTCATTGGCACTATTCATCGTATCAAAAGCACCAATTTTACCGAAATTCAAAATCCCTTTGGCTACGGCCTTGGTGAAAAAGTTCTTAGGTACATGTAAGGAATTGTGCAAAAATACTTCATCAGTAAGGTTGTACATTTCCTCTGTTTTCTTGAGGTAATTATGGATTACTTCTTTGGAATCTTTAGAATTTTCAGCCATTG
>CAIQQH010000038.1 GCA_903873915.1 uncultured Flavobacteriia bacterium
AATGGACACTTCTTCGCTCTTTGAGCTTCGAAGGACAATGGACACTTCTTCGCTCTTTGAGCTTCGAAGGACAATGGACCGCCTTCGGCTGAAAGACAAAAGAGAAGGGACTAGGGACAAAAAACAAAGGACAAAAGACAAAGGACAAAAGACAATTCATGACTTTGGTTTCAAAATCAAACCTAGGCTGTTGCAATCAAGTCCTTGGTCTATTGTCTATTGTCAATAGTATTCGTTAAGACATCATTCTTAACTTTTCATTTTTAATTTTTCATTTCACTCAGTTCTTCTCGGGGTTGATCGGAAAATTCGCAATGATCTTAAACCGCTCACCTTGTTTTTCCAAGCAATGTTTCCAGAACTCATCATCTGAAGTAGAGAGAATGTCGGCTTGTGCAATATTGTCGGCTACAAACCATCCGTTCTCAGCCAACTCATCAGCCAACTGTCCAGCGGCCCAACCGGAGTAGCCTATGAAGAAACGGACCCGTTGCCGCGCAGTTTCGTCGTTGACTAAGTGTTCTTTGATTTGATCAAAATTTCCACCAAAGAAAAGCCCGTCCAAGATTTCGAAACTGTGTTCAATGTCGCTAAAGGAGTGGATGTAGAATAAGTTCGTGGTGTCGACCGGTCCTCCGATGCTCACTCGCGCTTGAATGTCAGGGAACTGATTGTCTAGTTGGTGCATGTCTTCTTCCAAATAGTGGTTCAGGACAAAGCCAAAGGTGCCGTTTTCATCGTGATCACAAAGAAGTACTACTGACCGCCGAAAAAACTCTTCTTTCAGAAAAGGATCGGAAATGAGAATAAGCCCACTCCGAGGTTCTTTTTGGTTTTTGAAGGAGAGGTCAAGCATTCACTTAGTTTTTCTTTTCTTCTTTTTCTGCGTCAAGCACGCGCTTCTCCCGTTGCATCTGGTTTTCACCGTTCATTTGTTTCTGCTTGAAGAGTTCGTAGCGTGTCGGTTCAACGCGCTTTGGCCAACTGTTGTTGCTGAAGTCGGTATCTGCTGTCTCAAGGTTGGGGTCTAAGCGGAAGGATATCACTTCTTTGTCAAAGATGAATACTTTCGTCACCTTGTCTTCGTATTGACGCCAAATCTCTGCTGGGATACGCATGATTTCCACCGTGTTGTCGGCGAAGGTTACTTCAATAATCAAGGGCATCACCAATCCTCCCAAGTTGCTAAAGGTCAATTCGTAGAACTGCTTGTTGGCATTCAATAGCTGAAAGTCTTCTTTTGACAATTTGGCCATGAACTCGGCATATTCTTTTCGGTCTAAGGCATCAACAAAATAGATATTTCGCTTGGCGTAAAAATCATCAATGTTTGGATCGGCCTCGTTGATGGTTTGTTGAATCGACTCTTTGTTTCTATCATCACCGATGAAGTGATCTTTAGCTAAGTCATTGGACTGCTTCACTGCTTTTTCCATTTCTGGATTCATGGTGTTTAACTGGAACCATTTGACTTGATCCAGAGAGATGTCGACATGGTCGGTGGAGTAGAACCATCCGCGCCAGAACCAGTCGAGGTCAACGGCAGAGGCATCTTCCATGGTGCGGAAAAAGTCTGCTGGTGTTGGGTGTTTCAGCGCCCAACGTTCGCAGTACATTTTGAAGGCGTAGTCAAACAGTTCACGCCCCATAATGGTTTCTCGCAAGATATTTAGCGCAGTCGCAGGTTTTCCATAAGCGTTGTTTCCGAATTGAAAAATGGATTCTGAATTGGTCATGATGGGTGAAATGAATTTCTTGTCACCACGCATGTAATCGGCAATCATGTAGGCAGGACCTCGTCGCGAAGGATAGCCGCGTTCCCATTCTTGCTCGGTGAGGTATTGTACAAAAGTGTTTAATCCCTCGTCCATCCATGTCCATTGGCGTTCATCGGAATTGATGATCATCGGGAAGAAGTTGTGTCCGACTTCGTGGATAATCACCCCCCACATGCCGTATTTCGTTTCTTGGGAATAGGTGCCGTCGTCTTCTGGACGTCCGCCGTTGAAGCAAATCATGGGGTATTCCATACCGATCCATTTTGAGTGAACGGAAATGGCAACGGGATAGGGGTAGTCAACAGTATATTTCGAATACGTTTTGATGGTGTGTGCCACCAATTTTGTAGAATAGCGCTCCCACAATGGGTTTCCTTCTTTCGGGTAATACGACATGGCGAGCACATTTTTCCCACCGACTTTCACCGCTTGGGCATCCCAGATGAATTTCCGGGACGAGGCAAAGGCAAAATCGCGCACATTGGTGGCCTTGAATATCCATGTTTTAAGCGCTTTTTCTTTGGACTTTTCTTTCATTTCGGCCTCGGCCTGTGTCACTATCAATACCGGTGAATCTGCATTCTTCGCTTTTTCAAAGCGCTTGCGCTGTTCGGTAGTTAGTACCGCATTTCCATTTTGCAATTCTCCCGTTGCCGCAACGATGTGGTCGGAAGGTACTGTGATGTTCACTTCGTAATCGCCAAAAGGAAGGGCAAATTCACCACGTCCTAAAAACTGTTTGTTCTGCCAGCCCTCAACATCGTTGTAAACGCACATTCTTGGAAAGAAATGCGCCACGGTGTACAGGTAATTTTCATCTTTCTCAAAGTATTCGTATCCTGAGCGGCCACCCACTGCCATTCGATCGTTGATGTTGTACCACCATTTGATTTTAAAGGTGATGCTTGTGTTAGGCGCCAAAGGCTTTTCAAGGTCAATGCGCAACATGGTTTTATTTATGGCATAAGTCATTTTTTGACCTGAAGTAGAGGTGATGGCATCGATTTTAAATCCACCGTCGTAATATTGAAAACGTTTTTTTACATCTCCGATACTTTTGAAGTCCTCCATTTTTTCTACCTCGATGAGCTTGGTGTCTGAATTTTGTGCGTAGAGGTTTTGATCGAGCTGCAGCCACAAGTATTCGAGTTGATCTGGCGAATTGTTGGTGTAGGTGATGGTTTCCTCGCCAGTCAATTTTTGTGTGGCATCATCGATGGTAATGGCTATTTTATAATCGGCCTTTTGCTGGTAATAGTTATGTCCAGGAGCACCAGCAGCTGTTCTGTATTCATTTGGAGTGGGTAACTCTATATCCAGTTGAGCAAATTTACTTTGTCCAAAAGCGCTTGTAAAAACAAATGAGGTACAACAAAAGATGAGGATGCGATTCATAATGGTCTTATTTTAAAGGTGTCTGAGCGTAATGATTTTAGAAACACACGCGTTGTTTTATTTTCGTGATAAATGAAGGTCATTTTATTTTGCTGCTCAGGGTATCGTTCCATGAAGATATCGAAGTGAACCATGAAACTATCTGTGATTTCATGAACAGCTGAGGACAAGTAAATGTTTGTTGTACCCGTTAGAGTGTTTTCAATGCCAACAATTTCCCATTGCAATGGCGGTTTCTCAGGTAAACTAAAATAAAAAGTGGCATTGACGAGCCTTGAAATAGATGAGACGAGTAAGCTATCCATTGGTGTTGATGACAATGCGCCTTTAATTTTTTCTTTCTCTTGGAGGAAGCGTTCTAAATCATGTGTAGAAACAGTTAAAGTAGCCTCGAGTCTCCCATTTAAATCATTATATTCCACTTCTGCAAAAGAAAAATAGGTATCGTGTGCTCTCAGAGTTGGACTGAAAAACGTGAAAAGTACGCACAAGAGATACACCGATTTACTCATTTTGGTCATTTAAAGCACTTAAAATTAGTAGAAAATAGATGAAACGCCTATATTGCATGAATAACCACTTGAAAATAATCGTATGATGAATCAAATCTATCGGGACTTTCCCGGAAATATCAGCGAATTGGTGTTGATATTTAATCAAAATTCAGTTTTTACACACGTCTTCGAACCAAATGGCACTCAGCTTTTTGTCCAGCCTGATGCGTTTCTTGGTCGCCATGTATCTGAAGTACTTCCACCTGAAATCATTGAAGAAATGAATGAGTCAATCGAAGAGGTGCGAAACAATCACACTTTTTGCGAAACAGAATTTTCACGCATTCAAAATGGCAAAGAAGAATGGTACCATTGCAAGCTTGGACTTTTTAGCGTGGAGAATGGTTCTGCCGAACATTTTGCTGCGATGATTCGAAATTGTACAAAAGAACATGAAACGATTGCGCGACTTGAGAAGGAGAAAAAAATGCTTTCAGTGATAGCTGCTGCGAGTCAGGAATTATTGGACAATAAACGATTGAAGGATGCACTTTCATTTGG
>CAIQQH010000039.1 GCA_903873915.1 uncultured Flavobacteriia bacterium
CTGGAATCCCAACCATGAACCCGGGAACAGTACCTATGCATTTCAGATCAATGAAAAAGGTGCAACACCGAAAAAAATCAATCGTACAGATGCCATCGAATTTGACCCGTCGCAAAGTCAATTTAGTCAACAGTATTCTTCCATTGACGGTGCTCTTGTGGTGATCGATAGAAAAACGACTTCGGTTACACCGCTTTATTACACCAATGAAGACGTATACAATATGCAACGCACCAGCACCGAGCACATCGTAGCCTTTCAGCAAGGAAACAATCTGTTTTTATACAATGGGCTGAATGGCTCCATCTCCCAGATCACCAATTTTCAGTCTGGTTCTGCAAAAAACGACCAGAAAGATTCCACCTTTCTCATGAAAGAAGAGCTATTTTTATTCGAATACATCCGCGATAAAAATGAACGAACAGAATGGACCAACGAACAACGAAAGTCTCGTTTCTCATTGCCTGAACCCATTTATTTTGGCAAAGACGTTCTTGAAAACCTTCAAATCAATAAAACCGGGAAATATGTGACTCTTCGTTTTAGCACTTACCCAAAAGAACGAGATACGGAAGTGGAACATCACATTTCTGCGGATGGTCACGCCTATACCACCCCAGCCCGCGCTAAAGTTGGTACTGAAGAACCCACACATCGATTGGGCATTTTCAATACTGAACACGACTCCATCTATTTTGTTGATTTCAGCACCTTAAGTGACATCAGAAAAAAGCCGGCCTACTTGAATGATGCTACGCTATACACGTCGGATCGCAAAATCGTCATGCATGCATTGAAGTTCTCTTCATACGGAAATCAAGCCGTTTGCGACATTCGCTCCTATGACAACAAAGACCGTTGGATCGTACTTATCCATCTCGAAACAGGAAAGTTCATTGAAATCGATCACCAGCACGACGACGCGTGGATCGGTGGCCCAGGCATTTCGGGATGGAACACCGAAGAAGGCACACTCGATTGGATCATCAATGATTTAGGCATTTGCTTTCAATCGGAAACCAATGGGTATTCACAATTGTATCTCTACACGATGCTCACAAAGGCCATTACGCCCATTACACGTGGGAAAGGATGGGAGGTGCACAATGTTTCTTTCTCTAAAGGTCATGGTAAACTATACATTACGGCCAATAAAACGCATCCTGGAAATCGCGATTTTTATGTGTACAGTTTTGCAACAAACGAACTAACACCTATCCTCACCAAAGATGGTGCTCACGAGGTGTATCTATCCCCGGATGAAAAAACATTGGCCGTTCGCTATTCCTCTAAAAATGAACCTTGGGAATTGTTTACCGCACCTAACACACCAAACAGCACATTAACGCAAGTCACACATTCCACGACGGAAGAATTTAGCCGTTACCCGTGGCGCGAACCAACCGTGATTTCCTTCAAAGGTTCAGACGGAAAGGATGTCTATGCTCGGGTGTACGAACCCGAAAAGGGCACAGGAAATAAGGCCGCAGTGATTTTTGTACATGGAGCTGGCTACCTTCAAAACGCCCACAATTATTGGAGCAATTATTACCGCGAATATATGTTCCACAACATGCTGGTAGACAATGGCTACACGGTACTCGACATCGATTACCGAGCAAGCGAGGGTTATGGGCGTGATTACCGCACTGCCATCTATCGTCACATGGGTGGAAGGGATCTCCAAGACCATGTAGACGGAAAAAAATTACTGGTAAGTAGCTATGGAATAGATTCAAACCGCGTTGGCATGTATGGTGGATCCTATGGTGGATTCATTACGCTCATGGCGATGCTGACCACACCTGGCGAATTTGCTTGTGGCGCAGCCTTGCGATCTGTCACGGATTGGGCGCATTACAACCATGAATATACCAGCAACATATTAAATTATCCCGACACAGACCCCGAGGCGTACCGTAAAAGTTCTCCCATCTATTATGCGCAAAACCTCATTGGACGATTACTCATGCTGCACGGAATGGTGGACGACAATGTTCAGTTTCAAGACGTGGTGCGCCTTAGTCAACGATTTATTGAACTGGGAAAAACAAATTGGGACCTTGCCGTGTTCCCAATAGAGTCACATGGATTTAAAGAAGCCTATTCATGGACAGATGAATACCGCAGAATCTATGAACTCTTCTATAACGAACTTATTCTTCAGCGAAAATGATAACAATCAGAGAACTTAAAGGAAAAGAAGAAATGCTTGCTCAATTGGAGGTGATGCAAGAATTGTATCCAAGCCTTTCAATAGAAACATACGCTAACTTACTCGATGGCATGTTGCCAAATAATGAATATGGACAGGTGGCTGCCTTTCAGGATGAGCAATGCGTTGGAATTGCGGGATTTTGGATTGGCACAAAAATCTGGTGTGGGAAGTATTTGGAGGTTGACAATTCTGTCGTCTGTGAGAAATTTCGATCACAAGGCGCTGGGAAACTGCTCTTCGATTATTTAGCCAATAAAGCAGAAAAAGAGCAGTGCAACATCATGACATTGGACTCTTATACCAGCAATTTTAAGGCCCACAAATTCTTTTACAACGAAGGATTCGGTCCAAAGGGCTTCCACTTTATTCGCATTTTGGACGAAAACGGTGTTCGATAAGTCAATTTCTCAAGCGCTGAAAAGCAATTTTCACGTAAATTAAATTACATTCGTACACGCCAAATTTAATTATGAAAAATTACGTCTTTTTCCTACTTGCATCTCTGTCTTTTGCCTCATTTGCTCAAGATGAAAACCACCTTTACTGCTCAAAGCGCGATCGATTTTCAAATCATCAGTTGAAAAGTGCCAGCTTATCTGTTGCTCAAATTGCTGAATCGGAGCGGTACAACGTACATTTTTATGCCCTTGATGTAAAAATGAATCATCAGAACACGGCTCTAGAGGGAACAGTAGAAATTCACGCAACAGCCAATGAATACTTGGATTCGGCCCTGTTTGAATTGTTCCAATCGTTCACAATCAATCAGATTACAGTAAACGGAATCCCATCCGCTTATTCTCGCGTTCTTTCTGCCATTAAGGTGAAGGTAAATGCAACAGCAGGCGCGAGTTTCGTACTAAAAATCGATTATATCGGAACACCACCAACTGCTCAAAGCAATCCTCTTGGGGGCGCTGGCATGACCAACGACTTTTCTCCTTCATGGGGAAATCAAGTGACATGGTCTTTGTCTGAGCCATTTTCTGCCTACGAATGGTGGCCGTGTAAACAATCATTAAGCGATAAAGCCGATAGCTGTTCCGTAAAAATCACCGTTCCAAATGCATGCAAGGCAGGATCAAATGGAATACTTGAAAATGTGGTCCCTCTTGGCAACGGAACAACGCGTTACGAATGGAAACACCGCCATCCTATTGATTATTACCTCATTTCGGTTGCTGTTGCCAAATATGTTGAATACAATGTGTACGCAAATCCGGCAGGATCTACTGGCCCTGTTCTCATCCAGAACTTCATCTACGACAATCCTCAAACACTTCCCTATTTTCAAGCAGACATCGATGAAACAGCAGCTTTTCTCGAACTCTATGCAGACCTTTTCGGGCCTTACCCTTTTCAGGATGAAAAATATGGACATTGCATGGCGCCGATCTCAGGAGGAATGGAGCACCAAACGATGACCACTCAAGGATTTTTTGAAAAGAAACTAACTACGCACGAACTCTGTCACCAATGGTGGGGGGACAATGTAACGTGCGCAAGTTGGGCAGACATCTGGTTGAACGAAGGCTTTGCCTCTTACGGTGAATATTTAATGCTCGAAAACTTGTACGCCGGACAGCAAGTCCAGCACATGAACGATGTTCATACCTCAGTGATGGGTTCTCCAGATGGAAGTGTGTATGTGCTCGACAGCCTCAATGAAGGGAGAATTTTCGATGGTCGCTTGTCCTATGACAAAGGATCGGGGATTATTCACACCTTGCGCTACCTCTATAATGA
Organism: uncultured Flavobacteriia bacterium; assembly: GCA_903873915.1. Taxonomy (GTDB): domain Bacteria; phylum Bacteroidota; class Bacteroidia; order Flavobacteriales_D; family Crocinitomicaceae; genus M0103. The sequence continues at coordinate 3,965 of CAIQQH010000039.1, forward strand.
TGATGTTTTGTTTTTCCAAGGTTTAACTGAATTCCAAAGCACATTCAAAGACACTTCTGCAACGGGTGCACAATTCAGAGATTTTATGGCCAATTACGCTGGGATTGATCTTACACCGTTTTTTGATCAGTGGTACTACGGGGAAGGATATCCTACCTATTCTGCTCGATGGAACAATGTGGGTTCAGATTTACTTTTGGAATTGACACATACGTCCTCAATGCCTTCCGTTACGCCAACATTCACAAACCCCATCGATGTGCGGTTTACTCGTTTAGGTCAAACAGATACCACGATTCGATTCAATATCTCTTCCAACTTGGATCAATACCTAGTTCCTAATGTCGGGACGATCAATAACCTTACGCTCATCGATCCAAGCAATTGGGTAATCAACCAAATTGGCACAAAAGTTCACGATGTGAATTTCTTCTTGAGCACGGATGAGTTGCCAAATGATGTTCTTTCAATGCAACCAAATCCATTTGATGGCGCTGTAACTATTGTAATTCCATCGACGACCAAGGTAGATCAATTGCTTGTTTTTGATGCTTCGGGTAGAAAGGTCATGTCGAAAAATGTAACAGGATCTTGTACAGTAGACACACAACAGCTGCCTTCGAATCAAAGCTACATTTTCGTTTTGACCAATCAAGGCAGAATCATACATTCATCTACTTTAGTCAAATAATCGATGAAACCTTACCTTGCGTTGATCACTTCTTTCTTAAGTTTTATCGCTTGGAATCAAGAAGTTGAACATGCCTGTTCAGAGGCAAAAATCCACGCCAAACAAATTGGCATAAAGACCCTGACTGCGCTACAGGAGGTCAAAGCCAATGCATACGACGTTCATTTTTACAGCCTTGATTTGAACATGACTAATCAGTCAACTTTACTCAGCGGAACGGCCGAAATACATGGCACCATCGTGCAAAATTTGGACACCATTCTTCTAGAGTTATTTCCTACACAGGTAATTTCGCAATTGCGTTTAAATGGTGTGACTTCCACCTACAGCCGTGTCAATTCTTTATTGAAAATTGGCATCAATCAATCGGTGGGTAGTTCTTTCGTGATTTCTGTAGATTACAGCGGCACACCCCCAACATCGGTCCAAAATCCCTTTGGTGGCAGCGGTGTCTCCAACGCTACCGTATCAACAATAGGAAACAAAGTGACATGGACTGTTTCATGTCCCTTTCTCGCGCACGAATGGTTTCCTTGTAAACAGATTTTGCGCGATAAAGCCGACAGTTCAGCCGTGCGCATCACCGTGCCAAATGGATTGATTGCCACCTCAAATGGTACACTGGAACAAACGGAAGATTTAGGAAATGGATTCACGCGATTTACTTGGAAAAACCATCATCCTATCCTCTACTACCTGATTTGCGCGACTGTGGCTCCTTATACTGAGTATGTGAACTATGCAAACCCCATCAATCTTCCTGGGGATTCTATTAAGGTACAGAATTTCATTTATGGAAATGCGACAGGACTTTCTCAAGCACAAGCACAATGTGATCTCTTACCTGGATTCATTGAATTGTATTCCGATAAGTTTGGCTTGTACCCCTTCAGCGATGAAAAATATGGCATAAGCCTCGCTCCTCTTTCTGGGGGCATGGAACACCAAACCATGACCACAGTGGGTGTGATGGAAAAGAAAATTACTACACATGAATTGTGTCACCAGTGGTGGGGTGACCATGTTGGAATCGCTTCCTTTTCCGATGTTTGGCTGAGTGAAGGATTCGCAACATATGGTGAGTACATCATGTTGGAAAATTTTTATCCTGCTGAAACCGCAGCGCTTGTCAATGCTTGGCACAGCTCCGTACTAACGGCGGCTGGGGGAAGTATTTGGCATACTGACACCTTGAACATTGCACGCATTTACAATTCCCGTTTGACCTATAAGAAAGGCGGAGCAATTATTCATACCCTTCGACATCTCATCAACAACGACTCACTATTTTATGCTTCATTGCGCAGTTTCTTAAGTACTTACGGAGACAATGTCGCCGTTGGACTTGATTTGAAAGCACATCTAGAGGCATCTACAGGAATAGATTTGACCCCATTTTTCGAACAGTGGTATTTTGGCGAGGGTTACCCGACCATCTCTGCCCGTTGGAATTCTATTGGTAATGATGTCTTGGTGGAAATCAACCATACGACATCAATGCCCACTTCTGTTCCCTACTTTTCGATTCCCTTAGAACTTCGATTTACACGAAATGGCTTGTCCGACACTATTGTCCGCGTGAACATTACAGACAACTCAGATCAATTTTTTCTTTCAGGCATGGGATCAGTGAGCGCTTTGAGTACCATTGATCCAAACAACTGGATCATCAACAAGAACGGAACAATTGTACAAGACCCAACTTTTACGGCTGCTGTAGAGACCAATATTGACGAGGATTCATGGACGATTTATCCGAATCCAAGTTCAGATGAAATAACCATCACTTGGAAAAATGGTGAATGCACGCTGCGCATCATGGATAGTCGAGGTCAACTGGTTCAAACTATCGACCAAGCGACAGAAAATCAGATGAAGATTTCAGGTTTAAAAAGTGGGGTGTACATCATTGAAATAAGCACTGCAAATGGGGCACGAAGTCAGCGCCGCATCCTTTCACTTTAAGCAAGAAAAGTTTAAAAAGTCTTCCTAGAATTCTGGCGCTTATTTCTGTAAACTGAGTACATTTGAACTCTAAAAAAATAGTATGCCTCATATCTCTCAGAAAGCCGTCGACATGCCGGCTTCGCCAATTCGCAAGCTTGTTCCTTATGCAGAAATAGCAAAAAAACAAGGTAAGATTGTGTATCACTTGAACATTGGTCAGCCTGACATCGAAACACCAGAAGTTGCGCTTGAAGCCGTCCGTACCATGGACCGCAAAGTGATTGAATATAGCCATTCTGCCGGATTTGAGAGTTACAGAAATGGTCTTGCGGCCTATTATCAGAAAACCGGAATCAACGTAAATGCAGAAGACATTCTCATCACAACGGGTGGATCCGAGGCCTTGATTTTTGGATTTATGACCACATGCAATCCAGGTGATGAGGTGATTATTCCAGAACCTTTCTATGCCAACTACAATGGTTTCGCAGTGATGGCAGGACTTAATGTAGTTCCAGTAACGGCTGCGATTGAAAATGGATTCGCACTTCCCCCTGTTGAAGAAATTGAGAAAAAGATCACATCAAAGACCAAAGCCATTGTCATTTGCAACCCGGGAAATCCAACGGGATACTTGTATTCAAAGGAAGAACTCGAGCAACTTCGTGACATCGTAAAGAAGCACGATTTGTTTCTGTTCGCAGATGAAGTGTACCGCGAGTTTTGTTACGATGGGGCAATTCCATTCTCCACAATGAACTTAGAAGGCATTGAAAACAATGTCATCATGATCGACTCCGTATCGAAGCGTTACTCCATGTGTGGAGCGCGCATTGGTGCATTGATTACAAAAAATAAAGAAGTAATGGCTGCCGCATTGAAATTCGGTCAGGCACGCTTATCCCCACCAACAATTGATCAAATCGCTTCAGAAGCGGCATTGAACACTCCACAATCTTATTTTGATGATGTGGTAGCTGAATATGTGGAGCGCCGAAACATCATGGTAGATGGATTAAATAAAATACCAGGTGTATTTTGTCCAAAGCCAAGTGGTGCATTTTATTGCGTGGCTAAATTTCCTGTTGATGATGCGGAGAAATTCTGTCAATGGCTCTTGGAAGATTTTTCTTTTGAAGGTCAAACCGTAATGATGGCTCCTGCCAATGGCTTTTACTCGAGCAAGGGCCTTGGTCAGCAAGAAGCACGCATTGCCTATGTGTTGAACCAAGATGCGTTGCGCAGCGCTGTAAAGTGCTTGGAAGAGGCCTTGAAGGTGTATCCGGGGAAAGTTTAAGACAAGAGACCGCTGCGCTTTTGGATAAGAGACTTTAAGATGTCAAGATTTTAAGAGATTAAGACAACTTCTTCGCTCTTTGAGCTTCGAAGTTTGAAAGACAAAGGACAAAGGACAAGAGACTTCAAGATGTCAAGATTTTAAGAGATTAAGACAACTTCTTCGCTCTTTGAGCTTCGAAGTTTGAAAGACAAAGGACTGGGTTCTTCTTCGTAACTCGTCATTTGTAACTCGTAACTAAATTATCCTTGGGTTTTCGTAAATTCATTTCAGGCAGGCAAAAAAAAATCGGAGCCGAAGCCCCGATTTCTTTAAAAGTGTTGTAAGAAATTATTTCTTAACGAATGTGTTACGGATAACAACTCCGTTTTCAGCAACGATCTCGCAGATGTAAGCACCAGCCAAAACAGTTGAAAGGTCAACAGCTACAGTGTTAGAAGTTACGTTTTGTGTAGAAACAACTTTACCTTCCATAGAGATGATAGAAACTGAAGTAGCGTTAGCTTTCAATTTGATGTTCAATACATCAGAAGCTGGATTAGGGTAAACAGAAGCAACGATTTCGTTTTCTGTCAATCCCACTTGGAAGTTAACTACTGGATAAGCCGCGATAGCAACAAGTAAGCCCCAGTTCTGAGCATCTCCAAATGTATGGAACGTGTTGTCAGACCAGAATTCACCTGTGTGTGTAAGAGCATCAGCAAAATCATTTGCAGTATTTGTTACAAGTGCAATTGTATCGCCTGCCGTTGTTGGCAATTCAATACCTGCCCAAAACTCACCGTTTGCAGGAATTGCAATTGCAGAGGCAAAGTTAGCTGCTACGTTGTAACCTACAGCCGCCTCAGCAACCATAGTTCCTGCAGCAGATGTATCAACTTGAGAAAGAGGAATGGTTACAGAACCAAGCTCAGCTCCTGGAGCACCAGCGTTGTTTGCCCAAATTACTGCACGGAATGAACCTCCTGTACCAGCATCAGTTTTAATAGGTGCCCAAAGAAGCAAACTTGTGATCGAACCGCCACCGTTTACACCGTGTGTTCCATCAAACAACTGCATTTTAGTAAGGTCTCCGTATGTGTTGTTTCCTGCTACATAACCACCACCTGTTACAGAATAAATTGTTGGAGTTCCAGTAAAGAACTCTTGAAGCGTGTCAACTTGTGCATTTGCAGCAGCAGCAGAAAGAACAACGCCGATAGAAAGTAAAATTTTCTTCATAGTCAATAAATTTTTAGTTAAACCATGGCAAATATAGGATAATCTTCCTTTCATTAAAAAAATGAATCGAATAATCTGCACATGAATGTGTTGAAACGCCATTTCTAGGGAATCAATGTGCGCCTTTTTCTTTTAATTCCAGTGCTTTTGAATCATAGGGAATAAATATATTCGCCCAAATAATCTTTGATAGTGAGAATAAATATGGAGTAAGAACAACAATAGAAAGTACGATTACGGCAATTAGAACTCCAGTCGATACATTGTCAAACAATAAACTGATTGCAGCCCATAGAGTAAGGATTAAAACCACACCTATGCCATATGCGACATACAGGGCCCCAAAATAAAAACCCGGTTCCTTGGTGAAACTTGCGTCACATTTTTCACACGATTCATGCACATCGCCCACATGACGTAAATCATAGACGTTTGATACAAAAAAATCACCCTCTTGACAGTGCGGACATTTAAACTTCCGAATACTGTACATTTTTGTCCCTTTTTCAAACATAGTCTTTGTTTTATGTAAATGTAATCATCGTTTCACGATTAGGATAGAAAAAAGACAAAGGACAAAGGACCAAGTGTTCCGCTTCGGTGGGTGAGGTTTCGAAGGAAGTCTCGAACCCACACAAGAGGACAAGGGACACATCTTCGCCGTTGAGCTTCGAAGTTTGAAAGACTAAGGACAATAGACTCGCTGCGCTGAAAGACAAAAGACAAAGGACAAAGGACCAAGTGTTCCGCTTCGGTGGGTGAGGTTCCGAAGGAAGTCTCGAACCCACACAAGAGGACAAGGGACACATCTTCGCCGTTGAGCTTCGAAGTTTGAAAGACTAA
>CAIQQH010000040.1 GCA_903873915.1 uncultured Flavobacteriia bacterium
TATTTCTTCTTATCACGTGTCTTGTACCCTTTTGCAGGCACACCATTACGTGAGCGTGGGTGTCCACCGGAATTACGGCCCTCACCACCACCCATTGGGTGATCGACTGGGTTCATAACCACACCACGTACACGTGGACGGCGACCCAACCATCGTGAGCGTCCTGCTTTTCCAGAAACTACCAAGTTGTGTTCAGCGTTCGACACCGAACCGATCGTAGCGAGGCATGTCGTCAAGATCATACGCGTTTCACCTGAAGGCATTTTGATGATCGCATAGCGACCGTCACGTGCATTCAATTGAGCGTAAGTTCCTGCACCACGTGCAATAGCACCACCTTTACCAGGCTTCAATTCGATATTGTGAATCACAGTACCCAGTGGAACGTCGCTCAAGAAAAGTGCATTTCCTACATTAGGAGCCGCATTTTTTCCAGATACAACTGTATCTCCCACTTTCAATCCGCTTGGCGCGATGATATAGCGTTTCTCTCCATCCGCATAGAACAACAAAGCAATGTGAGCAGTACGATTTGGATCGTACTCAATTGACTTTACCGTAGACGGGATTTCGTGCTTATCGCGTTTAAAATCGATGATACGGTACCTTTGTTTGTGTCCGCCACCGAGGTAACGCATGGTCATACGACCATCATTGTTTCGACCACCTGACTTCTTCATGCTAGAAACCAAACTCTTTTCTGGAGAGCTTGCTGTTAACTCTGAATAGTCGCTGATGACCTTGTGTCTTTGCCCTGGAGTAATAGGCTTGAATTTTTTAAGACTCATTTGTCAGCTGCTTAAAAATTAGTAAATAAATCAATCGTCTCTCCATCTGCAACCGTAACCACCGCTTTTTTCCATTGCTTGCTTGGTTGCTCAACGATACCTTTGTTTGTAAATTTAACAGAGGATTTTCCACCGCCATAATTCATTGTACGCACTTCAGTAATACTGACTCCATACAATTTCTCGACGGCATTTTTTATCTCGATCTTGTTTGCTGAACGGTCAACAGCGAATGTAAAACGGTTACGCTTTTCAGTTTCTACTGTTGCTTTTTCAGTAATGATCGGTTTTTTGATAATTGTTCTCATCATCAATTAATTTAATATCTTTTCGATCACTTCAATTGAACTTTCAGCCAAAACTACTTTTTTCGCATTCAACACATCGTATGTGTTCACAGAATCAGCAGTTACGACCTTTACACGTCCAAGGTTACGTGAAGACAGATAAACATTGTCATTTTTTTCTCCTAGCACCAACAATACCTTTTCATTGGTAAGATTTAATGCTTCCAACATTGCCTTGAATTCTTTCGTTTTCGCAGCGTCAAATTTCGGATCTTCCAAAATTAGGATTGCATCATTCTTCGCTTTGTAAGAGAATGCTGACTTACGAGCCAGACGCTTCAACTTTACATTCAGCTTGAAATGATAGTTGCGTGGTTTTGGTCCGAAAATACGACCTCCACCTACACGTGTACCAGACTTAATGCTACCAGCACGTGCGCCACCTGTTCCTTTTTGCTTTTTAATTTTTCGTGTTGATCCAGAGATTTCAGCGCGTTCCTTTGATTTGTGAGTTCCTTGACGACGATTCGCCAAGTGTTGTTTCACATCCAAATAGATTGCGTGATCGTTTGGTTCAATTCCAAAAATTGTTTCTGAAAGCGTAACTTTCTTCGAAGTTGCTTTTCCTTTCGCGTCAAATACCTTTACTTCCATCACTTCACAATTGTTACGGTTGAACCTTTAGAACCAGGGATTGATCCTTTTACAACGATCAAATTTCTATCAGCAAGCACTTTAAGTACAACCAAGTTTTCCATTACGATACGCTTGTTCCCCATCTGACCTGCCATGCGCATTCCTTTGAATACACGTGCTGGGTACGAACATGCACCGATTGATCCTGGTGCACGAAGACGGTTATGCTGACCGTGAGTTGCTTGACCAACACCGGCGAAGCCGTGTCGTTTTACTACCCCTTGGAAACCTTTACCTTTCGAAGTTCCTACTACACTAACGAATTCACCTTCCTCGAAGAGATCAACGTTAACGTTATCACCGAGATTTAAGTTATCAAAACCTTTAAATTCAACCAACTTCGATTTAGGCGAAGTGTTGGCCTTTTTAAAGTGACCTTTCAATGCGTTTGGCGTATTTTTCTCCTTGCGGTCGCCAAACCCCAATTGAACGGCATCGTAACCATCTCTGTCTTGCGTCTTCACCTGAGTGACAACGCAAGGACCAGCTTCTATCACCGTGCATGGTAATGCTTTACCCTCGGCACTGTAGATGCTAGTCATTCCGACTTTTTTACCAATAATTCCTGGCATATTTTACTTTTTATGGATTAAACTACTTTAATTTCAACGTCAACACCGCTTGGCAATTCCAAACGCATGAGCGCATCAACAGTCTTCGAAGAAGAGCTGTAGATATCGAGTAAACGCTTGTATGCGCAAAGCTCAAACTGCTCACGTGCTTTCTTGTTCACGTGTGGTGACTTCAACACAGTGTAAATTCTTTTGTGCGTAGGCAATGGAATTGGTCCGCTTACTACTGCACCTGTCGACTTCACTGTTTTAACGATCTTCTCTGCTGACTTATCAACGAGGTTGTGATCGTAAGACTTCAATTTTATTCTGATTTTCTGACTCATCTGAATTGTAATTTTTTTTATGCTGTTACTTTACCGGTTACTTTCGCTACTACCGCATCTGCTACGTTCTTCGGAGCCTCTGCATAGTGAGAGAATTCCATTGACGAACTTGCGCGACCAGAAGACATCGTACGAAGCTGTGTTACATATCCGAACATTTCAGAAAGTGGAACATCTGCTTTAACGACCTTTGATCCTGCACGGTCATCCATTCCACGAATAACACCACGACGACGGTTCAAGTCACCTACGATATCACCCATGTTTTCTTCTGGAGTAACCACTTCCATCTTCATGATTGGCTCAAGAAGAATTGGACGCGCATTTTTCAATGCAGTACGGTATGCCATTTTCGCACACAACTCGAAAGACAATGAATCTGAATCGACAGCGTGGAACGAACCATCCAACAATTCAACTTTCATTGCTTCAATTTGGAAGCCGGCCAATACACCATTTTTCATTGATTCTTTGAATCCTTTCTCTACTGAAGGGATAAATTCACGAGGAATGTTACCACCTTTCACCGAGTTAATAAACTCAAGACCTTTTTTCTCATCATTGTCTTGTGGAGAGATTTTCACAACGATATCGGCAAATTTACCACGACCACCAGACTGTTTTTTGAACACTTCACGGTGATCAATTGTCGCTGTAATGTTCTCACGGTAAGAAACCTGAGGCGCACCTTGATTTACTTCCACTTTAAACTCACGCTTCAAACGGTCTACGATAATCTCTAGGTGAAGCTCACCCATTCCTGAGATAATTGTTTGACCAGTTTCCTCGTCAGTATTTACGCGGAACGTAGGATCTTCCTCAGCCAATTTATTCAATCCGATACCCAATTTATCTTGATCTGCTTGAGTTTTTGGCTCAATAGCGATTCCGATAACCGGTTCTGGGAAGTTCATCGATTCAAGAATGATTGGTGCATTTTCAGCACATAAAGTATCTCCTGTACGAATGTCTTTAAATCCAACCAAGGCTCCGATATCTCCAGCACCTAGCTCATCAATTTGATTTTGCTTGTTTGCGTGCATTTGGAAGATCCGAGAGATGCGCTCTTTGTTGTTCGTACGTGTGTTCAACACATAAGATCCTGCAGGTAGTCTACCTGAGTAAGCACGTGTAAAACACAAGCGACCAACAAAGGGATCAGTTGCAATTTTAAATGCCAAACCTGCGAACGGCTCATCATAAGATGGCTGACGCGAAATTGGTTCATCATTCTTCGGATTAATTCCTACAATTGCATCAATATCTAAAGGTGAAGGAAGAATTTCCATGACCATGTCCAACATGGCTTGAACTCCTTTGTTTTTAAACGAAGAGCCACACATCATTGGAACAACTTTTCCAGAGATTGTTGCTTGACGCAATGCATCAAGAATTTCTCTTTCCGTCAATGAATTTTCATCCTCAAAGAATTTCTCCATCAAGCTCTCATCAAATTCCGCTACTGCCTCCAACAATTCACTGCGCAATCTGCGTGCGTCATCGATAATGTCAGCAGGAATTTCTACTTCACTAAATGTCATTCCTTGATCAGCATCGTTCCAAACGATCCCTTTCCAGTTGATCAAGTCAACAACTCCTTTGAAGTTGTCATCTTCACCAATGTTAATTTGTAGTGGCAAAGCTTGACTTCCCAACATTTCTTTCACTTGCCTGCAAACATTAAGGAAGTCAGCACCCTGACGGTCCATTTTGTTTACAAACCCGATACGTGGAACGTTGTAGTTATTTGCCAAACGCCAGTTTGTCTCAGATTGTGGCTCAACACCATCAACTGCAGAGAACAAGAACACTAAACCATCCAATACGCGCAATGAACGATTCACCTCAACAGTGAAGTCAACGTGTCCTGGAGTGTCAATAATATTGATATGGTATTTTGTACCACGGTAAAGCCAGCCTACTGTTGTTGCTGCCGAAGTAATGGTAATCCCACGCTCCTGCTCTTGCTCCATCCAGTCCATTGTAGCACCACCTTCGTGTACCTCACCAATTTTGTGATTCACACCAGAGTAATACAAAATACGCTCAGTGGTCGTCGTTTTACCTGCATCAATGTGAGCAGCGATACCAATGTTACGTGTATATTTAAGATCTCTTGACATACGGATTAAAATCTAAAATGTGAGAACGCTTTGTTTGCCTCGGCCATTCTTAATGTATCTTCTTTTTTCTTGTATGCAGCGCCTTCTTCTTTCGATGCCGCGATAATCTCAGCAGCAAGTTTCCCAGCCATTGTTTTCTCGTTGCGACGACGCGAGTACCCAATCAACCATTTCATTGCAAGTGATGCCTTACGGTCTTCACGAACAGGTGTAGGGATTTGGAAAGTTGCTCCACCAACACGGCGGCTGCGAACTTCCACACTTGGAGTTACATTTTCCAATGCTTTTCTCCAAACGTCTAATCCTTCTTGGTCTTCTAATTTCTTGTCAACGATTTCCAATGCATCATAGAAAATCTTAAACGCTAAACTCTTTTTCCCATCCAGCATGAGGTTGTTCACGAATTTCGTTACTACGACATCGTTGAACTTTGGATCCGGGAGAATCGCTATCTTTTTGGCTTTTCTTCTTCTCATCTCTTCAAGGATTTAATTATTTCTGTTTAGGTCTTTTCGTTCCGTATTTAGAACGACGTTGTTTTCTTCCTTCGACACCAGCTGTATCTTCAGCTCCGCGAACAATGTGGTAACGAACACCTGGTAAATCTTTTACCCTTCCACCACGCACCAGCACCAATGAGTGCTCTTGCAAGTTGTGACCTTCACCACCAATGTATGCATTGACCTCTTTACCATTGGTCAAACGTACCCTGGCAACCTTTCTCATCGCCGAATTAGGCTTCTTTGGTGTTGTTGTGTAAACACGAACGCACACCCCTTTACGCTGGGGACATGAATCAAGTGCGGCAGACTTACTCTTCTTGACTACCGCTGTTCTTCCTTTGCGAACTAATTGTTGAATAGTTGGCATAAAATACTCTTAATTAATAATAATATACAATTGCCCCAAACGCACTTTGAGGGGTGCAAAGATACTAGATTTAAAATACAAAGCAAGGGGATCTCGAAAAAAATGCGCGTTTTTCACAATATAGTGTTCACATCTTCCGTGAAAAAAAACGATTTGTCGCTGGATTGCCCAAAAATAGGGGCTTTTGATGAAAAGGAATGAAGAATGAAGAATGAAGAATGAAGAATTAAAAATGAAGAATGAAAAGTGAAGAATGAAGAATTACGGAATTAAGTCAAGGACTAATCAAGTACAATTCGGCGTGTAAAATAACCGCCATCCTCATCAAAGACATGCAATACATAAAGACCTGGTTCGAACTTAGACAGATCCAAGATACAGTTAGAGCTATGCACTTCTTGGGTTTGCACCAGAACACCAGCGAGGGTAAACAATTCAATTCGGCTGATCTGCACGTCTGACTGAATAACAAGGTTTCCCTTCGTCGGATTTGGTCCTATATATAAGGTGTGATTTTCTACTTCATTTAATCCCACATGGGTCAACATGTATTCGCAGTCAACACCATTCGGATTTATCACAAGACTGTCATCTTGAAAACATCGAAACGTAAAGATGTAATCCTCATAGATAATACTAGGATCGCACGGCCGCAGCAGAGGGATGAAATAATCTCCACCAAAACGATGGTTAAAGGTGCCAGTTAATTTTAAATTCGCATTGAGATAAGCTTCTACTGAAATCGATGGATAACCATAAACGTCGGTACCTGTAGCTGTGAGCATGGTCCATGATTCAGGACTGCATTGATCCGAAGGACTTGGATTCGTTACACCAATCAAATAGGAATCACCTGTACTTTTTGAAAAATCAAAGAGCTTTTGAAAAGAACTGTCTTGACGATAAAACACGGTATCGCCTTCCGAGTAGGTATAAAAGTCGCCCGCTGGAAGTACACCATATGGAACTGTTTGTCCTTGTTGATTGTATGTAAAAGCATAATCAGTCAGTACAAAATGCATGGCATTCTTTCCTTGGATGATTGTATCTCCATTGTGCTCAATTTTCATGAATCCAAACCAGCCTATCGTCCAATAGTCATAATGCCACACTGCATTAGGTTTGACCCAGATTGAATTCTGAGCTATCAAAGGCATTGGAGCGAAAATCATTAGGAAAATAAGAATGCGAATCATTGAACGCGAATTGGTTAAAGCGAAAATAAACAAATTCAGCCATAAAAAAAAGCCGTAAGATTTCTCCCACGGCTTCCATTCTATTGGAATACTTTTTTTATCTGTATAGAGTGCTTTTCACCGCTTTCACTATGCGGTCAACATTTGGCAAGGCCTCATCAATCAATGTTGGGGAAAATGCAAATGGCGTATCTGTTTGTGTCACGCGCATGACTGGCGCATCCAAATGATCGAATGCGTAGCGTTGCAAGTGGTATGAGATTTCAGAAGAAATTGATGCCAATGGCCAAGACTCCTCAACCACCACACAACGATTCGTTTTCTTCACAGATTCAACCACTGTGGCATAGTCGAGTGGGCGGATTGTTCTCAAGTCGATGATTTCAACTGAAATCCCGTCCTTCTCCAATACGTCTGCCGCCTCTTGTGCTACTTTTATGATTTTACCAAAAGTGACTATAGTTACATCTGTTCCTTTACGCTTCACATCGGCAACTCCTATTGGAATGATGTATTCTCCCTCAGGAACTTCTCCCTTGTCGCCATACATTTTTTCTGACTCCAAGAAAACAACAGGGTCATTATCGCGAATTGCCGCTTTCAACAAACCTTTTGCATCGTACGGATTGGATGGTGTAATGACTTTTAATCCAGGAACATGCGCATAGAACGCTTCAAACGACTGTGAGTGTGTCGCTCCTAGTTGTCCTGCCGTACCATTTCCCCCTCGGAAAACGATCGGACAATTGTACTGACCACCCGACATTTGCAACATTTTTGCTGCGCTGTTGATGATTTGATCCGCTGCTAAAATGGCAAAGTTCCACGTCATGAATTCCACGATTGGGCGGAGCCCGTTCATCGATGCACCAACTGCAATACCTGCGAAACCAAGTTCAGCGATCGGAGTATCGATTACTCTTTTCGGTCCGAACTCGTCGAGCATTCCTTGTGACACTTTGTACGCACCATTGTATTCGGCTACTTCTTCACCAAGTAATAATACGCGTTCGTCACGGCGCATTTCTTCGGACATTGCCTCTCTTAATGCTTCTCTGAATTGAATTGTCTTCATGTTAAACGGTTTTAATCCGCGCTTGCAGGCGACAAATTTAACACAAAATCACACGTATAAATTGCCATTGACAGGAAATAAAGTTATTAATGTCATTTTGACACTAAGTAAATAATCTTTTTAAATGTTTCATAGATGAAGAAATAGCCGATGAAATTTGCAATATATCGTTAAATTTGCTCCCGATAAAAATTAAAAATTCGCGATGAAAATTCTAGTGTGCATCAGCAAATCTCCGGACACTACTTCGAAAATTTCATTCACTGACAACAGTACGAAATTCGACGAAAACGGTGTTCAATTTATTGTCAACCCTTACGACGAGTGGTATGCACTCGTTCGGGCTCTTGAAATCAAGGAATCCAATGGTGGAAATGTAACGATCATTTCTGTAGGTTCTGCAGGTGATGAAGCGGTAATTCGCAAAGCATTGGCGATTGGTGCAGATGATGCCGTTCGCATTGATGCTGATCCAACAGACGCCTATTTTACAGCCATGCAAATTGCTGAGTATGCAAAATCAAATGGTTTTGACTTGGTATTAACGGGCAAGGAAACCATTAACTACAACGGTTCACAAGTTGGCGGCATGATTGCTGAAGCCTTGGATCAACCATTCGTTTCGCTTGCTACAAAATTGGACGTCAACGGAAGCACCTTAACCTTGGAGCGTGAAATCAACGGAGGCCTAGAAGTGGTTGAAGTAAATACCCCTGCCGTAGTTTCATGTGCAAAAGGAATGGCTGAACAACGCATCCCGAACATGCGCGGGATTATGGCAGCACGAACAAAACCATTGAACGTTGTTGCAGCGGTGGCCGTTGACCAAATGACCACTTATGTGAACTATACCATGCCGAATGCGAAATCAGCATGTAAAATGATCGATCCAAGCAATATGGATCAACTTGTTGAATTCCTTCACAACGAAGCAAAAGTTATTTAATCCAATCGCTATGTCAGTACTAGTATACATAAACAGCAAAAATGGTCTCCATAAGTCAGCATTTGAGACCGTTACCTATGGAAAAAAACTCGGTGATGTTACCGTAATTACAACAGGTTCTTTGAGCGCAGATCAATTGGCTACGCTTGGGAATTATGGCGCATCTAAAGTTCTTGTTGATCGTTCAGTGGAAGGCGATGATGACCAACAATTGACACGTGTCATTGCCAACGCTGCGGATAGATGTTCTGCAAATACACTCATATTCTCTCACGATTTAGTGGCCAAAGCCGTTGCTCCTCGACTTTCTGTTCGACTTAAAGCAGGACTTATTTCTGGCGCTATTGGAATACCTTCATCTGATGGAACTGTTCCGGTGAATGTATTTTCCGGGAAGGCCTTTGGACATGTGAAGGTGAATTCAGCTCGAACAATTATTTCATTGTTGCCAAACAGCATTCAGCCTGAGGAAAACGGAAGTGCATGTTCTGTTGAGGATTTCAGCGGGAACGCTGGTTCAGCAGGTGTGAAAGTGCTTTCTACGAAAAAACCAGAAGGAGAAATTCCATTGCCAGAGGCAGAGTTGGTTGTTTCCGCAGGTAGAGGTTTAAAAGGGCCAGAAAACTGGGGTATGGTTGAAGATTTAGCCGCTGCACTTGGCGCCGCTACAGCATGTTCACGTCCAGTGGCAGATATTGGTTGGAGACCTCACCATGAGCACGTTGGACAAACTGGTGTTGCCATTCGTCCAAACCTTTACATTGCAGCAGGAATATCTGGAGCCATTCAACATTTGGCTGGTGTAAACGGTTCTAAAGTGATCGTTGTCATCAATACAGACCCTGAAGCTCCCTTCTTTAAAGCGGCAGATTACGGCGTGATTGGTGATGCATTTGAGGTCTTGCCGCGATTGACAGAAGCAGTGAAAAAATTCCGTGCGTCAAATCACTGATGTTCTGAAGATATTTTAACTTTACATACATATGGCATTCTAGGGAAGCAAACATGCTTCCCTACGTGTTTAGAATAGTGCAAGCGGGGCATCATGGAAAAAATAAAATTAGACATCGCAGGATTGCAATATAGCCAGACTCAATCTGGAGCTTATGCATTGATATTGGTGGAATCTGGTGGGAAGCGTCAAATACCAATTGTAATTGGCGGATTCGAGGCGCAAGCCATTGCCATTGCCTTGGAGAAGATGGTGCCTGAACGGCCACTCACTCACGATTTGTTCAAGAGTTTTGCGAACTCATTTTCAATAAATGTCTTGGAAATCGTTATCTATCGGTTTGAAGAGGGTGTGTTTTATTCAAAACTGATTTGTGAGCAGTTCAACGTGACAGCAGAAATTGATTCGCGCACTTCCGATGCCATTGCCATTGGGCTTCGTTTCAATTGTCCAATTTATACCTACGAAAATATTTTGTCAGACACGGGCCATGCCAATGACGATGCTGGCTTTGATCCAATTGAGCATGACAATGACTTTGAGCCGGACATTCACGACTTAGATGAATTGGATGAAATTGCTATAGAAGAGCTAGAGAACCAATTGAAAGAAGCTATTGACAATGAGGATTACGAATTGGCCTCTCGCCTTCGTGATGAAATCAAAAAACGAAACGATTAACACTTTTGCCATGACGACTTCTGAAATTCAAAACAACAATAAGGTAAATCGTTTGGCAATCATGAGTTTCCTTCAGTTTTTTGTTTGGGGAGCATGGCTCATTACCATTTACAATTATTGGTTCGAAACAAAACATTGGGGAGGTGTAGAATTTGGCGCCATCTTTACCACACTTGGTTTATCGTCCTTGATCATGCCAACAATCACTGGAATCATTGCGGATAAATGGATCAACGCTGAGCGCCTTTATGGTGTTCTTCACATCGCGGGAGGAGTCATTCTTTGCGTCTTACCGAGCGTAGCCAATCCTGATACCTTTTTCTGGGTAATTTTCGCTGCGATGCTTTGCTACATGCCGACCATTGCGCTTTCCAACTCTGTAGCTTACAATGTTCTGAAATCGGGTGGACATGACGTCGTTAAGAGTTTTCCTCCAATTCGTGTTTGGGGTACGATAGGGTTCATCGCCGCGATGTGGTTTGTAAATCTCACAGGAAATAAGGCCTCTGCCAACCAATTTGTGATTTCAGGTGTCACCGCAGTACTACTCGGATTTTATGCCTTTACTTTGCCGAAATGTGTGCCTGGGAAAAGTGAAAAGTCAAGTATCGCGGAAGCACTCGGATTGGATGCGTTTAAACTATTTGCCAATTATAAAATTTTACTCTTCTTCTTGTTCTCCCTATTTCTGGGTGCTGCCTTGCAGTTAACCAATATGTATGGCGACGGATACATTAGTGAATTTCGCTTCTTCGGAGCGCATAGTGATTCGGTGATTGTAAAGTACTCTACAGTAATCATGTCCATTTCTCAAATCTCTGAAACGCTATTTATCCTCGCAATTCCTTTCTTTTTAAAGCGCTTTGGGATTAAGATGGTGATGCTCATTAGCATGCTGGCCTGGGTACTTCGCTTTGGACTTTTGGCATATGGCGACCCTGGTTCTGGGCTATGGATGATTATCATTTCGTGTATCGTTTACGGAATGGCTTTCGATTTCTTCAACATCTCTGGTTCTCTATTCATTGAGACAAATACGGATTCCAAAATCAGGTCAAGTGCTCAAGGACTTTTTATGATGATGACTAACGGAGTCGGTGCCATCCTTGGAAGCTATGTCAGTGGATTGTTGATTACGCAGTATTTCAAGATTCACTTTGAATCAAGCGGTGAACTTGTGAGATACTTTGGTCTAGACTTGAACAACCATGCCCACGAAAAAATCTTCAAAGGATTAACTGAAAACACTTCCATCGGCGCGGATGGTGTCTTTACGAAAGCCATTGAATTCAACGACTGGCCGGCCATTTGGATTGCTTTTGCCGCATACGCATTGGTGATCGCGGTGTTATTTGCCTTGATGTTCCGACATAAGCACGAGCCAGAGAAAATTTCAAACATTCAGCACTAATCCAACATGAACACCGCCATTTCGGAGGATCGAATTTTCACATTGAATTCCGATGATCAATTCAATCGTTTGGCCTTGGACATGTATGCTTTTCAAAAAAACCATTGTGCCGTCTATCGCGATTTCATTCGTTTGCTCGGTCGGCCCGAACCAAAAGAATATACCGAGATTCCTTTTCTACCCATTTCATTTTTCAAAGATCAAGAGATCATCACTGAAGGATTAGATCCGGAACTTATCTTTTTAAGCAGCGGCACAGCAGGAATGGAGCGCTCCAGACATTTGGTTGCTCGTTCAGCACTTTATGTTCGCTCATTCATGGAAACCTATCGTCAACAAATTGGACATCCAGAGGGCCAAGTTATCCTCGCATTATTACCCAGTTACATCGAACAAGGACAATCCAGTTTGGTCTATATGGTTGACCGACTCATTCTAGAAAGTAAATCAGAGCATTCGGGATTTTTATTGAATTCTATGGACGATGTTGCCAATCGCTATGAACAAGCGCTGCTTCAAGGGAAGAAAACAATCCTTTTTGGAGTGAGTTATGCCCTTCTTGATTTAGCGGATAAGGGTGTAAACCTTTCAAAAGCTGTGATCATAGAGACGGGTGGTATGAAGGGACGAAGAAAAGAAATGACCAAAGAGGATCTGCATTCCAGGCTGAAAAGTGCATTAAAGGTGGAGACTGTTCTTTCCGAATATGGCATGACAGAATTGTTATCACAAGCGTATTGCGATCAGCAACTTAATTTCCGAACCCCGCCATGGATGAAAGTATTGGTTCGTGATATAAATGACCCTTTGGGATGGGCGAAACACGGAAAAACTGGGGGGATAAATGTGATTGACCTCGCAAATAAGTACAGTTGCAGTTTTATTGCAACACAAGACTTAGGGAAGACGGACAACGATTCTTTTCAAATCCTTGGTCGTTATGACCAGTCGGATGTCAGGGGCTGCAACATGCTCGTTGAGTAAGTGATAATTCATTACTTTTACCTTTAAAATTAATCAACATGACAGGTACAAGTATCGCACTATTGATTGTCATCGGTCTTATGGCTGGTGTGCTCGGTGGTTTTGTTGGTATTGGTGGCGGAGTGATCATTGTACCTGCACTGGTTTTTTTCTTAGGCTTCACGCAATATCAAGCACAAGGCACCAGCCTTTTCGTCTTGGCAATGCCGGTTGTCGCATTAGGCGTTTATAATTATTGGAAAACTGGCAATGTACAGTGGCAACATGGATTGATCATTGCGGGAAGTTTTCTAATTGGAGGATACATCGGGTCCAAGCTTTCACTAAAAACACCGCCTGGAATGGTGAAACTCATCTTTGGTGTTTTGATGGCTTATGTATCTATACGTTTAATTGTCTCCGGAGTAAATTCAATTGGTCATGAATCTTGAACTGAATAAGCTGATCGATAAGCATGCAGATTCACTTTTTTTAAAAGTGAAAGAGATTCGTGAGCACCTGCACATGAATCCGGAGCTGTCCTACAATGAATTCCGCACGATGGAATTCGTTTCAGATATTCTTACTGAACATAATATTCAACACGAGAAAGGCGTGGGGAAAACAGGGATTATCGCAATTGTGAGAAATGAATCACATTCAAAGGAGGATTCTTGCATTGGTTTGCGTGCCGATTTAGATGCACTTCCCATTCATGAAGAAAATGATGTTCCTTACAAATCGACTGTTGAAGGTGTAATGCATGCCTGTGGCCATGATGTGCATACTGCCATATTACTTGGTGCAGCTATTGTCATCCAAAGTTTAAAAGAGCATCTTCCATCACCAGTTAAATTTATTTTTCAGCCTGGAGAGGAAAAAAATCCAGGTGGAGCAACGCTGATGATTGCCGATGGGGTTTTAGAAAATCCAAAGGTACGTGAAATGATAGCCCTGCACGTTTTTCCTGACATGAATACAGGCAATGTGGGATTCAAGGAAGGACTTTATATGGCCTCGTGTGATGAAATTCATTTAACGATAAATGGTAGAGGAGGTCATGGAGCGACACCTCATCAATGCATCGATCCGATTGTGATTGGTTCATCCATTGTGATTGAGCTTCAACAAATCGTAAGTCGAAGGTGTGACCCAAAAATACCCTGTGTTTTAACATTTGGGCATTTCGAAGCTTTGGGTGCAACGAATATTATACCTTCCGAAGCAAAATTAAAAGGAACTTTCCGCACCATGAATGAGCCTTGGAGAAAGGAGGCTTTGGAATTGATCGATTCACAAATTCGTGCGATAGCGCAATTGCATGGTGCGACCGTTGATTTGGAAATCAGCAAGGGTTACCCTTATTTAGAAAATGATCCTGAGCTTACCCAACGAATGAGACAAAAAGCCATTGCTGTTCTTGGTGAAGATCACGTGCAAGAACTTCAAATTCGACTTACATCTGAGGACTTTTCTTTTTATGGGCAACATGTACCCGTGTGTTTCTTTCGCCTAGGCGTTCGCAACGAAGCACGAGGCATCATCTATGGAGTTCATCATCCACGCTTCGATATTGATGAAAATGCCTTGTTAACTGGAGTTAAACTGATGTGTCACGCCGCATTTTAATCTTTATGAAAGCCCTATTCACCTTCCTTATTATCCTCTGGGTCTTTGTCTCGTGTGACAAACAAAAACAATCCGCTCGACAACTGGCTGGGACTTGGGAATTGACGAGCTACAAGGTGAAAAATGCAGAAGGCTTGAGCACCTATGACACAGGTTCAGGAATCTTTCATTTTGACAAATGTTCAAAAAACACCCTACAATCTACTTTTACGTTCAGTGCGACCCTTGTATTTCCGAGCGCTGCGCAGAGCAGCATCAGTCAACAAGGTACCTATGAAATGATTGAAAAAGGAGATTACATAACGGTAAAACAGCTTGATGCCTCGGGTGTGGAGATTGGGGTGTATACCTACAGGATTTTAGTGCTGACAAAAACCGATTTGGAGCTTGAATATCCCGACAATCTCGGGAATTATATCACACTTATTTTTAGCCGTTAATTGGCCATTTCACTCATAAACTTGATGCGCATCAGGCGAAGATCTTCTTCCGAATAATCTCCATCAAACTCATTGTATGCATCGGACAAGTCATCTGTTTGTGCTTCGATAAAGTATCCATAGATTTCCTTTTGGTCTTCCACATCAATGATATCATCAATGTAATAGTTGATATTGACTCGTGTACCTGAAGAGACAATGGCTTCGATTTCTTCCAAAACTTCAGACATTGATTTTCCTTGAGCGCGACCGATATCCTCTAACGGCAATTTGCGGTCAATGTTCTGGATCAATTGTACTTTCAATCCTGATTTATTGACCAATGACTTCACAACCATGTCTTGAGGACGTTCGATGTCATTTTCCTCCACATAATGCTGAATCATCTCGACAAAAGGCAAACCGTAACGAGCCGCTTTCCCTGTTCCAACCCCTTGAATATTTGTCAATTCATCAATCGTGATTGGGTATTGAAAGCACATGTCTTTCAGCGAGGGTTCTTGGAAGATGACAAATGGAGGAATATTCTTCTGCTTAGAAAGCGTTCTACGTAAATCCACCAACATATCGTACAAGGTCTCATCAAAGACCCCCCCTTTTCCGCCAGCACTGATAATCGATTCGTCATCGTCTGTATTGGAAAAATCATGTTCTTTCAACAATATAAATGACCGCGGTTTTTCGAGAAACGACTTGCCTTCGTCAGTCAATTTAAGGGTGCCATAGGTTTCGATGTCTTTGTAGATCAAGCCACCTACAATCACCTGGCGAATGACGGCATTCCAAAAATGTTCATCCTTATCATTTCCACAGCCAAATTCAGGCAAGGTGTCGTGGCGGTATGCCTTGATATCTGCTGTAACATGACCAGAAAGGTACGCGCAGTAATGTTTAGATTTTTGAGTTTCTTGCAAATCCACCAAGGCCTTCAAGAGCATGGTTACATAGTCTTGTCCTTCGCGACGTTCTTTTGGGTTTCGGCAATTGTCGCAATAAGCATTGCATTCATGTTCATCGAAAACTTCACCAAAATAATGGAGAATAAATTTCCTTCTGCAGACAGATGTTTCGGCATAAGATACAATTTCGCTGAGCAGTTGCTTTCCAATTTCTTGTTCAGCAATAGGTTTCCCTTGAAGGAATTTTTCCAGCTTTTCAATGTCCTTATAGCTGTAGAAAGCCAAGCATTCGCCTTCGCCTCCATCACGTCCAGCTCGACCTGTTTCTTGATAGTAGCTTTCCAAAGATTTTGGGATGTCGTGGTGAATGACAAAACGCACATCCGGCTTATCGATTCCCATTCCAAAAGCGATGGTTGCCACGATGACTTGTGTTTCCTCCATCAAGAACATATCTTGATGTTTTCCACGTGTGACCGAATCCAATCCGGCATGATATGGCAAGGCATCAATTCCATTGACTTGAAGCAGTTCAGCAAATTCCTCCACCTTTTTACGGCTTAGGCAATAGATGATTCCACTTTTCCCTTCTTTCGAACGAATGTATCGGATGATTTGCTTTTCAACATCCCGTTTTGGACGGATTTCATAATACAAATTATCCCGATTAAAAGATGACTTATACACCGTTGCATCCAACATGTTTAAGTTCTTTTGAATGTCGTATTGGACCTTTGGAGTTGCAGTAGCGGTTAGTGCGATGATTGGGACATTCGAAATCTTTTCAAAAATCTCCCGCAATCTTCGGTATTCAGGACGAAAATCATGTCCCCACTCCGAGATGCAATGTGCTTCATCAATGGCGAAAAAAGAAATATCGACAGAAGTTAAAAATTCTATGTTCTCCAGTTTGGTCAAGGACTCGGGGGCCACATAGAGCAATTTCGTTTTGCCGTCTTGAATATCCTCCTTCACTTTAGCGATTTCTGCCTTTGACAGGGAAGAATTCAAAAAGTGGGCAATGGACTCTTCATCACTGACATTTCGTATGGAATCTACTTGATTCTTCATTAAGGCAATCAGCGGCGACACAACGATCGCTGTTCCGTTCGACAGAAGGGCTGGCAATTGATAGCACATTGATTTCCCACCTCCAGTGGGCATAATGACAAAAGAATTATTGCCATTCAGTACATTATTTATAATTTGTTCCTGACTGCCTTTAAAGCTGTCAAAACCAAAATATTTGCGCAATGCACTACTAAGATCATTCGATACCATTCGTTGGAATTACCTATCTAAATGTAAGAAAAGAACATCGAATATACGCAATCAATCCCAATACTTCGCGAAAAGATGTCATCTTCTTGTACAATCAAAGTGAATAACGTTTTTTCGAGGAACATTTCTAAGGAGATTCACTACTTTTGCACTGCATGAGCGAAGAAAAAAACATGTCTTTCCTTGACCATTTAGAGGAGTTGCGTTGGAGGTTAGTCCGCATTGCCATTTCAATTTTGGTGATTGCTACTGTATTGTTCATCTATCAGGAGTGGATCATGAACACCTTCTTCATTGCGATGGTCAATCCAAATTTCATTTCCTTCCGCCTCATGTGCGAATGGTTCAATGTATGTATTCCGGAGATTCCTATCGGCTTTCAAAGCACAACCATGTCTGGTCAGTTTAGTTATGCATTGATGGTCAGTATCATGGGAGGAATTGTCTTGTCATTCCCCTTCATATTCTACCAAATTTGGTCATTTGTAAAACCTGGACTCAAGCAGAATGAACGTTCAATGGCCAGTGGCATTGTTTTTTACGTCTCAATCCTTTTTTTTCTAGGTATTTTCTTTGGTTATTTTGTCGTCGCGCCATTGACGGTTCAGTTTTTTGGAAGCTATAAAATCACGGATCAAATCGAAAACAAATTCACAATAAGCTCCTACATGAGCACCATTCTTTCAACAGTTTTTTGGTCGGGCATCTTGTTTCTACTTCCCGTTGTGACGTACATTTTTACAAAACTTGGTATTATAACGCCAGAATTTCTTCGCAAATACCGCAAACATGCCATCATTATCGTGCTGATTATTGCTGCAGCGATTACCCCTCCCGATTTGATTTCTCAAATCATTGTTTCCATTCCGATTATGATTTTGTATGAAATTGGGATTTTCGCCGCAGTGCGCGTCGAAAAAAATCGCAAAAAGAAAGAGGTTTCTTAATTAGATAAATCTCAAAAAAATCCTATTTTCAACACGATGAACTACCGACTGTTGCTGGTCCTTTTCTTTTTTCCTGTGCAAATCATTCTTGCGCAGCAAACCAAAGTACAAGGTATTGTGACAGACCAACTCACGGGTGAACCAATGTCCTTTGTGAAGGTGTTCTTTCTTGATTCAAAAATTGGAACATTCACAGACAGTTTAGGACACTACTCCATCGAAACATATTATGCCACCGATTCTTTGCGCTTTGTGTTCACAGGATATCTAAGTGTAACACGAAAAATCAAAAAAGATGTGGAACAAGAACTTTCCATTGTCCTGCCCATTCTCACAGCAGACATCGAAGAAGTTGTTGCCAGAGCTCCCGATGAATTGCCTTCAACCCGACTTCACAAACGAGTGATTGCCAACAAGCCAATCAACAACAAAGAAAAACTCAGCGCCTATGAATACGAGTTGTACAACAAGATTCAGTTTGATGCAAACAACATAGGCGAGAATTTCACCAAGCGAGACATTGTAAATCGGCTTGATTTAGTGCTCGATTACTTGGATTCTACAGGAGCAGGTGACACCTATTTACCCATACTGCTTTCAGAAACTGTTTCTGACTTTTACTTTCGGAAAAATCCCAAAAGCAAGCGCGAGTATGTGCATGGAACGCGAGTAACAGGAATTGACAACTTGCAAATAAATCAGTTGCTAGGTGATATGTATTTGGACTTTAACATTTATGACAACATCATCATCATGTTCAATCGTTCGTTTGTAAGTCCTGTAGCCGAAAATGCGCGTAATTTCTACAAGTTTTTTCTCGAAGACTCTTCCTTCATAGATCAATATTGGTGTTATAAGTTGCGTTTTGTTCCAAAGAGAGATGGCGATTTAACTTTCCAAGGTGAGATGTGGATTCACGATACGACCTATGCCGTAAAGAACATCAAGGCGACGATTTCCTTAGATGCCAATGTGAATTTTGTTCAGGGTTTATTCTTCGAGCAGGACTTTAATCAAGTCGAAAAAGAAGTTTGGATGCTTACGAATGAAAAATTGATCTTGGATTTAAAGCTGACTCGAAATACCGGATTGTATGGCGTATATGCGCGAAAAACATCGAGCAGACGCAATTTTAAAATCAACGAAAAGCATCCGGATCAATTTTACAACACCGATTACACCGTTGAACTTGCCGACAGTGCGAAGTTGAGGGATGAAACATTTTGGGAAACCCATCGCCACACGGAATTGAACACACAGGAATCTGGAATTATTGAGATGATAGACTCACTAAATGCCACACCATTTTTTCGCAACCTAAAGAAACTGGCTTACTTCGCCTCCACTGGCTTTTATCCGTACAAGAAACTTGAATTTGGAAATGCCTTAGCGCTTGTCAGCGGAAATCCAGTTGAAAAAGTTAGAATAGGCCTTGCCTTGCGCACCTCCAATGCGTTTTCGAGAAGGCTTGAACTTGGAGGTCGTGTTGCCTATGGCTTTGGTGATCAACGGTTCAAGTATGGAGCAACGGTGCGCTACAACATCACTCCCAAGAAACGAGGCATGTTGGTGGCTTACTACAACTATGACCTCGAACAAATTGGTGCATCACCAACGGCCGCAGCTCTGGGCTCATCGTTTGGGACAATTTTTAGAACTGGGCCCTATGATAAACTCACCTTTGTACAAAAAGTTGGGATTAATCTCGAAAAAGACTTAAAAAAAGATTTTGTCCTTTACGGCGGATTTGAATGGAAGGAATTTACCCCGAAAGGCATTGCCAATTATATACGCATCAACCAAACCACCAATTTACCAGAGACCATTCAAAGCATACGGACGACCGAATTCACTGCCCGTTTGCGGTGGGCGAAAAACGAAGAATTTATTGGAGGTTCATTTGACCGAGTTTCGATGGGCTCTTGGTTTCCAATTCTTTCATTGCAAGCAATCGTTGGTGTAAAGGGACTTTTTGGCAGTGATTACAACTACCAAAAAATAGAATTTCAAATGGAACATGATCGCCCGATTGGTTTTCTTGGTCGCATTCGTTATGGCGTCAATGCAGGATACATTTTCGGCACTGCGGCCTATCCTTTCTTAAAGGTCCACGAAGGCAGCCAATCGTACTGGCTACAAAGTAATGCATTCAACAAATTAAATTTCTTCGAATTCATCTCCGATCGCTACGTTGGCGGATTTATTGAAAACCATTGGGAGGGGCTATTTTTTGACCGAATTCCCTTGGTTAAAAAATTAAAATTGCGCTTGGTTACTTCCAGTCGATTTACCTATGGTGCTATTTCTGACCGTCATTCAGCAGAAATGTTATTGCCCTCCTTTACCAAGAAATTTGGATCTGTGCCCTATGTTGAGGCAGCAATAGGTATTGAAAATATCCTGCAGTTTTTCCGTGTCGACTTGGTTTACCGAGCTACACATCTAGACCCTGGAATGAGTCCTTTTGGTGTGCGTGCGCGGTGGTCATTTAATTTTTAACTTTACCCTGTGAAGTTACATACAAACAATATCTGTAAAACCTATAAAGGTCGGGATGTCGTTAAAGGCGTTTCGATTGAAGTAAATCAAGGAGAAATTGTTGGACTTCTAGGTCCAAATGGAGCTGGAAAAACCACGTCATTTTATATGATTGTAGGACTGGTTAAGCCGGATTCTGGATCCGTTTACTTGGACGAAACCGATATCACCCAATTCCCGATGTACCGTCGCTCACAGCTTGGCATTGGCTATTTGCCTCAAGAAGTTTCCGTATTTAGAAAGCTGAGTGTAGAAGACAACATCATGGCCATATTGGAAATGACTGATATGAGTAAGGTTCAGCGAAAGGAAAAATTGGAAACCTTATTGGAAGAATTTCACCTCACCCATGTGCGCAAAAATTTGGGTAACCGCTTGTCGGGTGGTGAAAAACGACGCACTGAGATCGCTCGGGCCTTGGCAACAAATCCGAAGTTTGTGCTATTGGATGAGCCCTTTGCAGGTGTTGACCCAATCGCAGTTGAAGACATACAGGGCATTGTATCCGAACTTCGTAAGCGCAACATTGGAATTTTGATTACCGATCACAATGTGCAAGAAACACTGTCAATTACAGACCGGGCATATTTACTCTTTGAAGGAAGTATCTTAAAATCAGGAACGGCAGAAGAATTGGCCGACGACGAACAAGTACGTCGCGTATATCTCGGTCAAAATTTCGTTTTAAGAAAGAAATAAAAGATTTTAAAAAAAGGTTTATATTTACCAACAAATACAATCAAATAAATACTACAGCTATGCTACGCAGCACCTCTTTCCTGGTACTCTCCTTCATGTTTGTTGCCATTTCGCTTTCTTCTTGCAAGAAAAAATGTATTATAAACAAAGACACCATTGACAATGGACTAATTATTTCCGATGTGGTTTTCTACCCTAGAAGTGGATCCATGACTGGCAATATGGGTATTGATTTTATTATAGATGCAAATCATAAATACAGCAACGACATTGAGGTCAGCATGTCTGGTAGTGGCAGAGCGCCAATCGATTTCACGCAATATACAGCACTTTGTTTCCCCGTATATGCAACATGCAATGCATCATTTGAACGAAATGTAACTATAGACGCTGCAACACAAACCGTTCTGTTTAAAATTGATGTAACTCAATGTCCAGATTGTAAAGACACACTTTATACTGAAAATTATGTGTTAGTTCCTACATTTCCTAGCAACTACACTTTAGTCCAAGAGGTGACTTACATCAATAAATAGTCATGTAAATCTTATGGGATTTCATACTTTTTGAAACGCTATTGAACAAAAAAGGGTGCTAATAAGCACCCTTTTTTATTTCTTTTGGAAACGATTACTTACTTGCAAGATCAGTTTTTGTCGTCTGGTCTAGTTTACCGTATGCATCGCAACCATGACCGCTTGTAGATTTGCACGCTGCTAAAGTCAACGTTAGTATAATTCCTGCAAGCGTCAAAGTCAATAATTTTTTCATGGTTACTGTTTTAGTTTGTTTGTAGTTGCTTTGTTTGTTGTGAAATGCGAAAATAAAATATTTTAACCGCTTTCGTGTAAAATAATTATTCACATTTGCCATTTAATACGCAAATCATCTTTTAATGTTACAAACGACATGAAAAAAAAGTTGTTTTTTGTCATTTTATGCCTTCATACTGTTGCATTTGGTCAGGGAGCATGGCAAATCGCGTGGATTGGGACCGAGCAGGCAACTGTTAGTAAACACCCAAAAACAACATTCAAAGACAGCCTTTCACTCCTCAATTACCTCGGTCAATTTCAGCAAACAGCTATCTCGAAAGGTTACCTGCTCTCCTCTTGCGACAGCATTTCCTTTCATGGAAAAAATGCCGCGGTACTTTTTCATCTTGGGCAAAAGTTTGAAAAGGCTACCATACATATTTCATCTGAGGACCAGCGGTACATTAAAAATACGGCTCTTCGCGAACGGAGTATCGTTTCAATGCCTTTCTTGCCCTCTGAAATTTCTGGATTGATTGCAAATGTTCAATCCGAAATTCTATCTACTGGCTATCCGTTTGTCCGCATTTCTCTCAATTCTATTTCGATTGAAAATGGACAACTGGATGCGCAATTGCTTGTGGACAAAGGACCTCTCGTGACGTGGAAAGAAATCCATATCAAAGGTGACAGCTCCGTTTCCTCGAAATTCATTTCGAACCTCATCGGAATTCGCGTTGGCGATCTTTTCAACGAAGAATTGGTAAGTGATCTCGACCGAAAAATAGGACAAGTACCCTACATTAAAATCATCAAGCCATCGGCAGTTTTTTTTACCAAAGAGGGCGCTGAGTTGTTTCTTTATCTAAACACAGAACCACTCAGTTCTGTAAATGGCGTTCTGGGACTTCAGCCAGATCCATTGTCTGGCAGAGTTGGTGTAACTGGGGATTTAGATTTAAAGCTCCTAAACGCGCTTAAACGAGGTGAATTGCTTGCGTTGAATTGGCGAAGTATCAGAGTTAAAACCCAATCCATCTCTATTCGACTGAATCTCCCCTTCCTTTTCTCAACACCAATCGGAACAGATGTGCGCTTTCAACTCTACAAGCGCGACTCCTCCTTTTTGGAAGTAAAGGCATTACTTGGGATTCAATATATGCTGCGAAACGGGACCACGTTCAAAGTCTTTTATCAGAATGCCACCTCATCTTTACTCGGCGGAAGTGCTGGAAATCCAAATTTCTCTAACTTATCTTCCCTGCAAACCAATAATTATGGGGTGTCTCTCAATCGTCGGAAGATGGATTACATTCCAAATCCAACACGAGGATTTGCCCTTAACATAGAAGGAGCTGTCGGTGGACGAAAGAGCGTGTTAAACGATAGCGCAGATGTTGTAAAATCTAACGCTTTTCGTGGTTCATTGGCTTCAGAATGGTTTTTTCCTTTAGCAAAGCGACATGTAGTGCACCTAAATACACTCTTTGAATTCTACTATGCGGGAGAAATTTTTCAAAACGAGGTGTTTCGCTTTGGAGGGCAACAATCGCTGCGGGGATTCAATGAGGAAGAATTGTACGCAACTACGCGTTCTGTCTTGTCGCTAGAATATCGATTTCTACTCGACAAAAACTCCAATGTTTTTGCCTTTTTTGATCAAGGGATTTACGAAAATAGATCAACTAAGTATTACAAAGACGCGCCCTTTGGGTTTGGGTTTGGACTTTCCTTTGGCACGCGCGCAGGAATTTTCGCGGTATCGTATGGTTTAGGTAAACAAATGAATAATCCGCTGAAACTTAACAATGGAAAAATTCATTTTGGCTACGTCGCGTATTTTTAAGTAGTCTAATTTCTACTTGCGTGAGGACTGCATCGTTTGACGAATCTCTTTCATGAATTCCGATGCATAGACAAAGCTGACTACCTGTTCATCATTCGTGGTAATAATTGACTTACTGTCCCCTTTCCACCATCCTTTACCTTGGTACATAAACATGATGGTATCTCCAATCTCAATCACACTGTTCATGTCGTGTGTAATGACTACAGTGGTGATGTCGTATTCATAGGTGATTTCTCGGATCAAATTGTCGATGACAATGGAAGTTTTTGGATCAAGTCCTGAGTTTGGTTCGTCACAAAACAAATACTTTGGGTTCATTGCAATCGCTCTCGCAATACCGATACGCTTCTGCATCCCTCCACTACATTCCGATGGGAACAATTTATTTTTCCCTGAAAGATTTACGCGGTCCAGGCAGAAATCTGCGCGGTTCTGCATTTCCTTCTTTGTCATATTTGTAAACATCGACAAAGGAAACATTACATTTTCCTCAACAGTCATGGAATCAAAAAGGGCTGAGCCTTGAAAGAGCATGCCAATTTCCTTCCGAATTTCTTTCCGTCCAAGACGATCCATTTCGGAGAAATTTCGACCGTCAAAGAGCACTTGACCACTGTCTATTTCGTGTAAGCCAACGATGCACTTCGCTAGGACTGATTTTCCATATCCCGACTGCCCGATGATCAGATTCACCTTCCCCTTTTCAAAGCGTGCATTGATATCGAAAAGAACTTGGCTGGAACCAAATGATTTATTCACACCAATGACATCGATCATAGCAACATGATTTGAGTGAGAATGAAATTGGCAATTAGAATCGCAATACTGCTGCTTACCACTGCTTGTGTTGATGCTTTACCCACATCGAGCGCACCGCCTTTGGTATAATAGCCATAGAAAGACGCAATGGAAACAATGAGGAATCCAAACACAATCGTTTTCGTCAAGGCATAAATGACATGGTACACTTCGAAAAACGAGCGAATTCCCAGCACATAAACTTGAGTGGTTGCCAAATCACTTGTCACCAAAACAGCCCAACCGCCAATCAGCGAAAGTGCCATCGAGAAAATAACCAAGATCGGAAAGAATAAGATAGCTGCTGTCACCTTAGGTAAAACAAGAAAAGTCAAGGAGTTTACCCCCATGATTTCTAAGGCATCAATCTGTTCCGTTACCCGCATTGTTCCAATCTCAGATGCCACATTCGAACCCACCTTACCTGCAAGGATGAGTGAAATTATTGTAGGCGAAAATTCCAATATTGTGCTTGACTGCGTGATGTAACCAACCGTGTAATCCGGCAGTAATGGGTTGTCCATGTTTGATGCGGTTTGCAAGGCAATTACAGCACCCATGAATGTCGACATGAGCGCAACAATTGGAATGGAATTGATTCCTATACCTTGGATCTCTTCAAACAGACGCCTTCTAAAAATCTGAAATTTCTCTGGACGCGAAAACACGACCAACATCATCAGTATGTACTTGCCGATATTTGAGATTACTTTCATTGGCAGCTAATTTAAGTTTAATTTCCAGTATTCACAGCGCTACACTTAAAACTTTCTCCACAAAAAGCCAACAAAACATGTACTTTTAAGCCAATGAAAAAAGGACCGATCCGTTCAAAAGAACAAGTGGCAAATGCCTTAGGGAAGTACCTTCCGGAAGCATTCGTTGACTACGTCGTCACTCTTTTTCAGGAATCAAGTGTTCGATTCAAAATTGTACCAGGAAGAGCCACAAAACTTGGGGATTTTCGAGCAGGAATGAATGGTGAAAAGCATACAATCACTGTAAACGGTGATCTAAACATCTACTCTTTTCTCATTACGACAGTGCACGAATTTGCACATCTTCATACGTACAATGCGTATGGAAATCGTGTTTCACCGCACGGCAATGAATGGAAATCCGCATATCGTCAACTTCTTTTGCCCTTGATTGATGCCCCTGAATTGCCTGAAGATATCCGTAAAGCACTCATGAATTCATTGGTGCGTACCAAAGCCTCTTCTTGCTCTGACTACGGCCTTTCACGTGTTTTATTGAACTATGATAAACCGAAGGAAGGAGTCATTGTACTTGAGCACTTGCCAAAAAATTCTACCTTTGCACTGAATGGGAAGCACTTTGTGAAAGGCGAACTCCGACGAAAAAGATACATCTGTCAGGAAGTAAAATCCAAACGATCTTACCTCGTGAATAGTTTGGCACAGGTGATTCCCTTGAATGATTAAACTATACTATGAAAGACAATTATTGTGTAATTATGGCTGGTGGCGTTGGGAGCCGATTCTGGCCGATGTCAACCCCACAAAAACCAAAACAATTTTTGGATGTTTTAGGCATCGGAAAGTCATTGATTCAAATGACCTATGAGCGTTTATTGCTCATTGCGCCAGCAGAGAATATTTATGTGGTGACCAATGCTTCGTATGCATCCATTGTCAAGGAGCAGTTGCCAGACATGTCAATGAATCAAATATTGACTGAGCCCAAGCGAAAAAATACGGCACCTTGTGTTGCCTATGCAGCGGCGAAGATCCATGCCTTGAATCCCAATGCTACGATGGTGATTTCTCCTGCAGACCACCTTATCATCAATCAGAACAGATTTACCGAAATCATCAATACAGCAATTCGTCAAGCCAATGACAAAGAACGCTTGGTGACTTTGGGCATTCGGCCTACACGTCCTGATACGGGCTATGGCTATATAGAATATTCATCAGATGACAATCTTCAAGCAGGTCAAGTTACCGAAGTGAAACAATTTCGCGAAAAACC
Organism: uncultured Flavobacteriia bacterium; assembly: GCA_903873915.1. Classification (GTDB taxonomy): domain Bacteria; phylum Bacteroidota; class Bacteroidia; order Flavobacteriales_D; family Crocinitomicaceae; genus M0103. The sequence continues at coordinate 26,717 of CAIQQH010000040.1, forward strand.
GGATATGTTGACCGCCGAAGAATTTTTACGCAGCGGAAATTTTTGTTGGAACTCAGGGATTTTTATTTGGAAATCTTCCACAGTATTGAATGCCTTGTACCAACATCAGCCTGCTTTGCATGCGCTTTTCGCGGGCGACCTCACGTTCTACAACAGCATCATTGAGCAAGCCCGCGTAAATGATTGCTTTGAACGTTGTGAAGATATTTCCATCGATTATGCGATCATGGAGAGTGCAGACAATGTGGATGTTGTACTATCCGACTTCGACTGGAGCGATCTAGGCACCTGGGGAAGTTTGGGTGGGCATTTGTCTAAGGATGACCGCAACAATTCCGTCATAGGAAACAATACCCACTTGTTCAATTCCGACAACTGCATCGTAAATGTACCCGATGACAAATTGGTTGTTCTCGATGGTTTAGACGGCTATATTGTCGTTGAATCGGATGAGATGTTGATGGTTCTCAAAGCCGAAAACGAACAAGAACTCAAAAATTTCTTAAAGGCCACAGAATCCAAGAGCCCAAAGTATTTTACGAAATAGCCATCTTTTGAAACAAAAAAAATCCCAGTCTATACTGGGATTTTCTTTTTTGTACCTATGCCATCTACTACTGATTGCCAAGGCGAAGCTGATCCGCCTCCCAAGCCCGGTACAAGTCGAAATAACTTTTCGTTTCCATCACAACAACACCGCCAAGTGTGTCTCCATATTTTGCGGGTATTCCACCGGTATAGACCATCATTCTGCCGATCGCACAACTTGGAACATTCATCATCTCTGTGCCCTTGACACCGTCTAACATAAAGATCATATCTCCCTTTCTAGCTCCTCTGAACATCAACTCCCCATCTTCAGACATTCGGGCTTCAGAGGACATGGATAGCACCAATCCTTTGGCATCAAACTTACTTGGTGATTGTGCGATTTCCTCAGAAGTGAGCTCCTTGATCGGTAAAGAACCATACACAAGTTTCATGTCTCCTTTGGCAGAAATATTCACCACATCCAACACTTGAATTGATGTTGTAAACTTCACCGTGCCGATGTTTGCGAATCCATCCATCGGAATATTCGCTTCAATGGCTCTCAACATGGTGTCCCCTTGAGAAATGAAAGACACCATATATTTTCCTGCGGGAATTCCACTGATTCTAAAACGTCCGTCTGGATCAGTTATATCCGCATACTTGCGATCACCTTCCTCCACCCATGCGCGAACGCCATAGAGGGTTTGTTGGGTTTTAAAATCAACGACTGTTCCTACGATGTCTCCGAGAGCTCCTTGTCCCAATGCGCTGCTTCCTACGAGCAACATTGCGATTGCGATTATTTTTTTCATGGCTTTTTTGTTTAGCTTTTCAGAAGGATGTCCGGCTTCACATTATTCCATAAAAAATCCCCAAATTTCTCTGGGGATTCATATTTAAAAGGGAATTCTATAGTTCTGCGCTCGAACAAGGGAAGGCGCGGTCCACCTTTTTAAAGAGGCCTTGAAGCACTTTTCCAGGTCCCACCTCGATCACTTCACTCGCTCCATCTGCAATCATCGCATGCATGATTTGTGTCCAACGAACCGCACCTGTAAGTTGAGAAACGAGATTTGCTTGTATTTCTGAAGGGTCATGCACAGCCTTCGCATTTACGTTCTGATACACTGCACATATTGGATTGCTAAATGTTGTGTTTTGAATCGCTGCCGCCAATTCCTCGCGCGCTGGTTCCATCAATGGAGAGTGGAATGCCCCACCGACAGGAAGAATCAATGCGCGTTTGGCACCTGCTTCTGTTAATTTTTCACATGCTTTTTCTACCGCAGGAATGGCTCCAGAGATCACCAACTGTCCTGGGCAATTGTAATTTGCAGGGACAACAATACCATCGATTGTTGCGCAAATTTCTTCCACAACGTGATCCTCCAAACCGAGAATAGCCGCCATGGTTGAAGGTTCTTTTTCACAAGCCTTTTGCATCGCCAGAGCGCGTTGATAGACCAGTTTCAATCCATCTTCAAAACGCAATGTTTTATTCGCTACGAGGGCTGAGAATTCTCCTAGTGAATGTCCAGCCACCATGTCGGGACGAAACGTATCTCCAAGACACGCTGCAAGAATTGTTGAATGCAGGAAGATTGCAGGTTGCGTCACTTTCGTTTGCTTCAGTTCCTCATCCGTTCCTGAAAACATGACATCTGTAATGTTAAACCCTAGGATATCATTGGCCTGCAAGAATAGCTCTTTTGCAAGGGCTGAATTTTCATAAAGACCTTTTCCCATTCCGGAAAATTGTGCTCCCTGTCCGGGAAATACATATGCTTTCATGCGCAGTTTCTATTTTGTTTTATATGGCAAAGATACACATTCGGACAAAAAAAAAGGTCCGCCGAAGCGAACCCTTTTCTGTTCAATAAAGAACGAATTATTTGCGCACGATCAATTTCTGAGTAGAAACAGAACCGTCAACGATTACATTTACCATGTAAACACCGTTTGTCAAAGACTCCGTGTTCACTGTAACTTTTTGTGCTCCATTTACAGAACCCAAAGCTGTCGTGTAAACTACTTTACCTGTAAGGTCAGTAACATTGACAGCTGCAGTAGTTGCATTGTTTACTTCGAAAGTAACTGTTGCTTGATTGTTTGCAGGGTTAGGATATACATTCATACCCACCATGTTTTCAATTTCTGTAACCGCTCCAGATGGATCATCGCTCAAACGAATCATGATTGCATTTGGCTGAGTTAGGCTGAATAAAGAGGCATCAGCCAGGTATCCAATTACAGACTGCTCGTATGTATTTTGAGCATATGCGAAACGAACTTCTGTTGCACCACCAAAGTGACAAGCTGTTACCAACACGATATCACCAGCATTCAACGTTACTGGTCCACCGCTGATTGGCAAGTTCACCCATGCAGCTGCAGTGTTTGCAACCGTTGAAATGTTAGTCTCAGCAAGGTAGTTGTATGTTCCAGCAGTTTGATCCAACAAATAGATCTTCGCCAAATATTCACTTCCAACAGCTCCAGCAGCTTGAGTAGCCAAACGCAACTTAATGTTCGAAACTGTCATGTTGTTGAAAATCTCCATTTCATTCCCAATTTCAAGTGCTTGACCTGGTTGAGAAGAAACATTGCTGATTGAACCTGAAGAAACATTATTGTCACGAGAGTACTCGTAGTTTGTTACAAATACATCCATAGATGTTTGGTTGTTTGCCAAGTTAGCATCTGTTCCTGCACCAATCCCTGTTGTTAGGTTGATTGTTTTCGTACCCAATCCTGTTGGAATGTATGGTGTAGAGATCGAAAGTGTATCTGTTGCCGTTGCAGCGATTGCTACTGCAGCACTTGTACCTGTATATCCACCAGTTGCTGTAGCATTCAATGTTACTGCTGCTTGATTCGCACCACCATTGTTGTTCGCTTTCGCTCCGAAAGTCAATCCAGGGAAAGAAGACTGAGACGCAGGAATGTTGTAGTAATCAACACCCCAAGTAGTAGCGATATCAGTTGCTTGGTACCAGTTTGTTACTTTTATGTCATTGTTCCATGCTTCAACGATTTTCACGTCGTCAACACCCCAGAACCAATCCCAAGCTCCGACATAATGGAAACGGATTTTCACTTGGTTTGTCCAAGGTCCGGTTCCTTTTGCAGGAGTGATGTTCACTGTCTCTACTTCACTTGGAACACAGTTCGTGTTCACAGGAACTTCTGTGTCTGGGTTCACTTGGAAAATTGTCCAAGTCGCTCCGCCATCGTTAGATACCTCAACGAAGTTTTGATCATAATAATGACGGTAGTACTCGGAAAAAGTCAAGTACATAGGTGCGTTCACCGCTCCTGAAAGGTCAATGATTCCAGTAAACTCGAAGTATGCATCTTGATTTTGACCGCTTCCCGCCTGATCAGAGTTGATCATTGCGAAGTTACCCGCTGAATTGGCGAAAGTAGCTGGCCATTGGTAACTAGCCTGTTGACCTGTTATGTTTGCAGGTAGAGCGTTAATGATAGCCCAATCTCCTGAGGTGTGACCTGTACCAGTAGTTTGGTTCCAATCAGAAAGTTGATCAAATCCATTTGCCCACCATTGTTGGCCTTCTACTTTCTCAGTACTTTGTACTTTTTTCGTTACTGGACGAACGTCAGTTCTGTCATTTTGTGCAGCAACACTCTGTGTAATGGCTACCTGCGCATTCAACGCAAATCCGCCAACCAAAGCACCTGCCAATAGGTAAATCTTTTTCATAGTTAACAATTAATTTTGGGTAAAAATATAAAACAAAAGTCGAATTCCCAAGAGTATAAAAAAATGACCCAAGTCATGCCTATTTTTTCAGTAAAAAAACAAACAAAAAACGCACTAAATCAACTTAAAATTCTTTCACCCATCGGAGGCGACACCAATTCACTTCACTCGACCGAAACGGACAGCGGCGAATATGAAAAACCCAATGTAGGATCGAACACATGCGCGAGCGCACTCTGAAAATTTTACCCAATTGCCAGGATAAGGAGATGTGATGGAGCGAGCCCTTTTCGTTTACAATCAGCGTGCGGGAGTAAAACGTGGGCAAAGACGACTGAATAGCATCCGGGCCATAATACACCCACGCAATGTTTCGGTGTGGGGCTTCGTATCCCCCTTTTCTCCGGACAGCCCGTTTAAGCGTATTCCAATTTCCACGATCAATAGCAGCGCATAGCGCACAATGACCAGCGCATGATGGTTTGTTCATCTGAATTTCACTCTCCGATTCCGCTACTGTCAGGGTGATGTAATTGCTGTTCATGCCAGCGTAGTTCAAGTCCATTTTCGTGGAGTCTGCATTCCTATTGGAGCTATCAAATGGATCCAAACGGTTGTAGATATACTCAGATAAGGGTTCTTTCCATGGGTCATACCAGGCAAGCAGTTGGTATTTTCCCGGAGGAAGATTCCCCAATTGATGTGCTTCAATATGCCTGGATTCATTGAGGGAATCATTAAAAAAAATAGGGATTGAAACGGACTCACCCGGCTCTAGGTTTTTCAGTGTTACATACCCTTTATACAGTGATGTATCCATAGCCAAACGCCTTTCCTCCGTGTAAATATTTCTGTAATAATTGTCTTCCACATTGAATACCGAGAACCAGATCACCTGCTGACCTTGATTTTGATTTTGAGATCCAGGAAGAAGTACGCTACGCTGCGAATAATCCGCATTGGTGAAGGTTACCGTGAGCTGAGCGATCTTTCCTTTGACTATTGTTAGATTCGTAGAATCCTTTTCATTGGAAGAAATCCTCATGAGCAACTTCCAAGGCACGAGATCGGCGTATGCGCAAAATGCCGAGGTGCAAAGGGCAAGAAGTAAAAAAAAACGCAGGACGAGCATTCAACGAAGGTATACAATATACGTTCAATTTGATCTTCGAAAAGTGAATCAAGGATCAAGACATATATTGATCATTCATACTTAAAACCACAATCCTCCTGATATTTGAAAGAATTGAAAGAAACGAAGCAAAAGAAGGTAAAGTAGTGTTGGAAGAATAAGAATACTTGATATAATGACCACTGCTAATGCCATGTTCCTTCCAGACCATTTTTCAGGATTTTTATTTATTTGTTTCAAGGCCTTTATGGCCATAACGAGTGAAACAATCAAACAAATGAATCCAATTATGACTATGACCCAAGGACCAAGTGCAAAATTCATTGATATCAAAATAGCAGAACCAAAAATCAAAAACACGAGTGATAAAATCAACAGGATAAGTGAGGCTTTTGATAAATAATGAATTGGCTTTTCATCTGATATTTTTCTCACCGTGAGCTCTTCATTCGCAAGTTCCATTGAACCAATAGCATTTTCCTTTTCTGCATTGGTCTCAACCAATTCTTGGTCAAGCAGTTGAGATTCATGCTTATGTGAAGAAGAGTATTCCCCCGCTTGATAAGGGTGCACATGAGTACCATTCTCAACTGTTGCTTGTTGAACTACAACGGATTCAGTTGGACTATCGGCAGCAATCAACGATTGATCTTCAGCAACTGGCTCTAGATTTTTAACGCTTGAATGATTTGACTTCCACTCCACGTGCCATCCTGGATTGTGCACGCGTTTTGTGATGGTGCAGGAAACCAGCACAGAAAGTAAAATAAAAAGGGACAGGTATTTCATGGTAGTTGCTTATAAATCAGGATAAATGTACAAGCAATCTTTCCAAAAGAATAATTGAATTGCGCAATTCTAAAACACCAGGTTGCGCATTTCACAACTCGCTAAGTTTGAGATAAAAAAATGCCCCATTCAAACGAACAGGGCATTTCAAAAGTGAATACGTATTGTCTAATCAATTACAACTGTATACGTACGTTGCTTCCCTGGCTCGTTGATGCGCAAAAAATAAGTTCCACTATACAAGGTTGACGCAGAGAAATAACACAGGGTGCTTCCTTGAAAAATGGTCTGCGTTTGTATCACTTTTCCTGCAGCATCCACCAATTCCGCGGTTACATTTCCTATGAGCAATCCAGAGGATTGAACTACCAAAATGTCTGCTGTTGGATTAGGGAAAATGCTGAAAGTAGTTGCGCTTAAATCTTCAACTCCGGCCGATGATGTATAGGTCGTCACTGTCTCCGTAATTGATGTCACCTTAGATGCGACTTTAGTTCCATAGAATGTTGGTCCAACGACATAGGGATAAGCGGAATTGTGGTTCGCATCCACCGTTGCAAAATAGCAGTAAATTCCATTTGGATATTCGGGTGTTACACAAAAACGTCCATTGTGTTCGTCCAAATAATCTGCTTGACCAGCATGTGCCACGAACTCGTAATCTTCACGGAAATAGCCCAAGGGATAAGTCGTACTCACGGCAGGACCATCGGCTACATTGGTGCCATCTGCCCAAACCGTTCTGGTGGTGATGTTGCGCAATTGGTAACTGGACTTGATGCGTACAATCCCTCCAGTTCCGTCAGCATTGGCATATCCATACGCGCCATAAATCGGGAAACCATCATAGGCAAATCCAATCAATGGTGAATGTTGTGCTGCGTTGATTGCATACAATCCATCAGCTGCATACAAATCACAAACGGTTGAAATTACTGTCAAGTCAAGATTGAAGGCACTTGGATTTTGGTGATGGTGATAATTACCCATTGCTGGGTGACCTTTTGAGCAGTCGAAGCCAAGTTTTTCCGCTGGAATAGCATCACGATTCCAAGATTGTGCTGTTCCTGGTCCACCTGGACAAGGCGACATACCAGGTAAACCTCCACACAAGGTGTTTGTTGTTGTGTTCCAAGCCACACCATCACGGTAGTCGAATAAGGCAACACCATTGATAAACACACCGATATTTCCTCCAGTCGTAGCGGTAGGCGTTCCTGTATTTTGAACTGGATTCAAAGGAAATTTAAAAATCGCATTTTGATCTGTAGCCAACGATGGATTTCCATCCAAGAAAGGACCTGTTGGATAAGCAGGAATTCCGTTTGTAGTGACATACACCCAATTTGTTGAATATTGCACCGTTTGCACATTCGCCTCAACGTTATCTGGAATCACTGTGGAATTTCCGGAAACATAATGGCTACCCATTATCCCAGTTGTATTTTGAAGCCAAGCGGTAATAGCTGGATTCGATTGTCCGAAAGCTATGGAACTTAGTCCAACAGCAAGAACGGAACACATTTTTTTCATCATCATATTTAGTCGTTTTGTAGTGTTAGGATACTCTTTCTTTTGAAAACTTGTGCAAGAAACTACTTTTTTGGAAAAGAAAAACGTGGGTTGTATAAAAATTGTTTGTCTGTCAAGGTGTATAGAAATGCCAACAAATCCTTTTGCTGCTTGTCGCTCAGGTGAATAGGCCCATTTAATTCACGGCTTAAATGGCTATTTGCCGGATCAATTTTATCACTGTAATAGGAAATCACCTCCTTCAATTTTCGAAAACGGCCGTCGTGCATGTAAGGAAAGGTAAATTCAATATTTCGCAATGTCGGAATCATAAACAAGAATGAATCTACTACTTTCCCTGTTATTGCGAACCTTCCCAAGTCCTTGAATATAGGGTCACTTTGCAGACCATTCGACTTAAATTGATGGGTGGTAAACAAGGGTTCTTGGTGGCAGGAAACACAATGTTGACGAAAAATCACGAGTCCACTTTGCTCTTGTTCAGTGAAAGTCACCCCTTTTTCCTTTCGCAGCACTTGATCGTACTTGCTGTTTGACGAGATCAAGGAACGTGTAAATTGACTCAAGGCATTCATCAGCTTCGCTGTGGTAATTTCATCGGCTCCATAAACACGTTGAAATTGTTTTCGGTAGTCATCATTCAAAGTCAGGCGGCGAATGACTTCGGCCAGGGTGTTATCCATTTCAGCGGGATGTGTCAACGGATTGATTCCTTGTGCTTCGATATGATTAACGCCTCCATCCCAGTGAAAAAACTTTTTCCATGCCAAATTAATCAAGGCTGGAGCATTTCGAGTGCCCTTACGGCCATCAATTCCATGGCTCACATTGTGGTCAACATGCGTAAATCCCGTGTATTGAAGATGACATGTTGCGCAGGAGATGGTGCTGTCACGTGACAACATCGGATCGTAAAATAAGCTTCTTCCCAACTGAAAACCCTCTTCTGAAATTGCCTTTTCGGAAAGATCATACGTAGGTTTCGGCCATTTTTTTGGGATTGAAATTTTTGATTTGAAGATTGGGAGATCAAAACGATATGCCGACAAGAGCCCTGAAATCAATACAAACAATAGGAAAATCAATCTATTCATGGCGATAGGTCAATTGAATGGATGCTTGCACTTTTGTCGCCAATTCTGCTGAAATTTTACCCGGAATCATGAGTGAATATATCCCTTTCTCAAATGCATAGGTCAACCAATCGTCCATAAGAATGACAAGTTGAGGAATACCACGCTGCGGATTAACATCAAATGACAGGAAACGCACGGTTGCATTGGGTGCTAAATATCCTCCAAGATGGAATTCAAAGGGAAATTCCTTCCCTGTGGAATCGCGGTACAAACCTTCTGATTTTACATTGATGTAGCCGCTGTTCCATGCCCAATACATGCCGTTAATAGGGTCTAATGCACCTTCTAGAATACCAGAAACATTGCTCAAACTGTCTGTGCCCAATAGAAAATCGATGCGCACAGCCGCAGAATCTATTTCTCCAATAGATTGACTGGATGAATCTTCAAGATTAACGAGAGTAGTTGGCCAGTGCTTAATAAGCTTCCCATTCTCCGTTAAGGTGCGAAAATCACTGACATAGAATTTAATCGACTGAAAACTTATACGTCCTTCTGCGATAGTATATTCTTTACCCAATTCAATGGCTTGCGAACCAAGGCATGGAACAAAGCGAAGCACAGATTGATTAAACGCATTAAAGCAAATCAACACGAGGCAAAAGCATACAAATTTTGAAACAGTCAATGCATTTATCTTTTATGTCGAGAAGGAGGACCATCACGTTGAATCACTTCTTCGAAATGTTCATTCAAGCGTTCGCGTTGTTCAGCATTGCAATAGGTCTTCAATTCATCGAAATAGGCATACAACAAAAATGCAATTTTTCTGTGATTCTCTGCAATGGCATTAACAAGTTCCTTTGCTTTCGTACTGTCCTCATTGTCTTTCAGAAAAACGCGATAAAGCTGGTCGTGAAGTTGTTTAATTTGATCATTGAGGCGATGCATTTCCTTGTGATGATTTTGTTGAATTCGGTTAACTTCCTTTTCCTTTTGGCCTTTAATCCCCAGTTTTTCAGCAATATTTATTCTGTCTGGAGGCAGGTGTGGATGATCTGGTCTCAACAACAAAAAACAAAGTGTCACTATATTGATTACTACCAATATAAGCAACAGCATTCTGTACATTTTCAGCGTTTTCATTATATTGAATTATAGGGTAAAAAATAGGTGCTATAAATCGAATTGTCCTTGTTCGCGTTGATATTTTTTTGTTTTGTGCTGATTGCGAACACGTTGATGGAAATCAATAGCGCTAAGCCTGCGGCAGCCATCCAAACATGAGTACTTGGAAGCGTAAATGCTTTGACCTCCAAATGATTCGGAATATCCATCAGTTGATTGCGCAGACGGGCAGGCAAAGAACGCCCTTTGTTGAAAGGGTCGCGCTCCATCGCTTCATCTATCCAATGTTTTTTGTCCATGCTCATATTGATGCCTTTAAGTTAAAAATATTGCGTTCACATTTCATTTTCTTGATAATAGCTGTGTAATTTTTGCTGAAGGTTTTTCCGAGCACGAAAGATTAAGGATTCTACAGCAGTGATCCTTAAGTTTAAAATTGTGCAGATTTCCTGTTGTGAAATACCTTCAATTTTATGCAATGTAAAGGCCAAGTGTTGTTTTTCAGGCAACTGATTTATTGCCGCAAATAGGACAGCTGATCGCTCCTTATTCTCCAACTCCTCCAACGGTCCTTGAGATGCAGCAATTAAACTTTCAGAGGCATTCTCATTGTCGATTGAAAGCATGAAGCCGAAGCGTTTCTTGCGCGAACGATTGCGAACATGTTCTTTGAATTTATTCACGGAAATTCGATAAATCCAAGTGGAGAGCTTTGATTCGCCTTTGAATTGAGAAATCGTTAAAAAAACGGTGGTGAATACCTCTTGTGTAAGGTCTTCCGCCTCCATCTCATTGCGCAGGAGTCCACGCAACAGATTGAAAACTTTCTCTGCATGCATCTCAATGAGCAATGAAAACTCCTTGTTGTCTCCTTTTTTGAGACGTTCAATATCAATGTGTTTTGTTTCGCTCATCCGTAGAATACTTCAGATGACACTTTTAAGAAATCCTTGTGCACCTTGCTTGTGCGCTATGAAATTCTAACCATCAAATAATCTGCAAGAGCGATCAGTGGTTTTTTATTTACTTCAGGCAATTGAATTTGATCTAAGGCATTCATTGCGAAGTTATAATGTGCCTGCATCTCCACTTCACAGGATTCTTTTGCACCAATTTGTGAATACAACTCTTTTGTTTGCGCTACTTTGAACACAGCATCTTGCTCTGAGGACAATTCTGCCAGTTGAATTTTTTGTGCTGAATTGGCCAATTCCATGGCTTTTAGGTTGAGGAGTGTTTTCTTGTTTGAAATCACATCGCCACCTACTTGTTTTCCAAACTTTTCTGGATCGGCGTACAAATCGAGGATGTCATCCTGTATTTGAAAGGCGATGCCAATGTGCTGACCAAATTCATACAAGAGGTGTCTGTCCTCTTTGGAAGCATTGCCAATAATTGCTCCCATTTCTAAGGCACATCCCAACAAAACGGAAGTTTTTAATCGAATCATTTCCACATATTCAGAGATCGACACATCATTTCGAAATTCAAAATCCATGTCCATTTGCTGTCCCTCACATACTTCAATGGCTGTTCTGTTGAAGATTTCCAATAGTGCTGGAAGATGCGTTCCTTGCTGCAACATCAAAAGTTGATAGGCCTTTACAAACAATACATCGCCAGAAAGAATAGCAATATTTTGATTCCAACGGGTATGCACTGTTTCCATATTTCTCCGCAAAGGGGCTTCGTCCATGATGTCGTCATGGATCAAGGTAAAGTTGTGAAACACTTCCACAGCAATGGCGGCATGAATGGATTCGGTGCGATTTTTTCCAAACAACTCTGTCCCCATCAAGGTGAGGATTGGTCTCATGCGTTTTCCTCCTAGATTCATGAAATAACGCAGAGGGTCGTACAAATTTGACGGGGTATGCGGGAATTGAATTGAAGCAATTTCTTGTTCAATCAATGCAGTATAAGATTCGAGTGCGTGCATCAATGGTTAAGTAGATTCATCAAATAACTTCCGTATCCACTTTTAACAAGTGGTTCAGCGATTTGTTTGAGTTGATCGGCCGAAATGAATCCATTGCGGTAAGCCACTTCTTCAATACATCCAATTTTCAATCCTTGACGCTCTTCGATCACCTGAACAAATTGTCCAGCTTGCATGAGTGACGAGAAGGTTCCTGTATCGAGCCATGCCGTTCCACGATCGAGCACAGCAACTTTAAGTTCGCCACGACGAAGATACTCCGCATTGACATCGGTGATTTCGTACTCTCCACGAGCCGACGGCTTTAAGTTTTTGGCAATTTCCACGACAGAATTGTCGTAAAAATAAAGACCTGGCACCGCATAATTTGATTTTGGATGTGTTGGTTTTTCTTCGATAGAAACCACCTTCATTTGAGCATCAAATTGAACCACACCGTAACGTTCAGGGTCACTGACATGGTAGGCATAAACAACACCACCATTGGGATCATTGTTTTCTTTCAAGAGGTTGTCCATTCCTACACCATAAAAGATATTGTCACCAAGAATGAGGGCTACCTTATCGTCACCAATAAATTCTTCACCGATCACAAAGGCTTGCGCCAAGCCATTTGGAATCTCTTGTACCGCATAGGTAAATTGACAGCCCAACGCTTCTCCATTTCCCAACAACTTTTCAAAATGGGGCAGGTCGTGTGGTGTCGAAATAATTAAAATCTCACGTATACCGGCACTCATCAAAATGGATAAGGGGTAATAAATCATTGGCTTATCAAACACCGGCATCAATTGCTTTGATACAGCCAAGGTCAAAGGATGCAATCGGGTTCCTGAACCACCTGCTAGAATAATTCCTTTCATAGCGTCAATCGATTGAAAATAGGTTCGTTATTTTTCTTTGGTATCATCACCATTGTCTGGCTTGACATCATCAGGCAACTGATGGTGTGGACCAAGATCTTCATCTGTTGAAAGTTGTAGATCTGACCAATCCACCTCACTGTCCTCCGTGTAGACATCGAAATAAGGTTCTTCAAATACTTTGGTCGTCAGACTTCGTTCAAGTGACAGAAGTAAGGATGGGAGAATCAACAGGTTCGTAATCATCGCGATGAGAAGTGTCACTGAAATGAGTAAGCCCAAAGCTTGTGTTCCCCCAAATTGAGAGAACAAGAACACGGAGAATCCGCAAAACAAGACAATCGATGTGTAAAACATTCCAAGACCTGACTCCCGAATGGCAATGAGAACACATTCTTTCAGGGTCCACTTCTTCAATTTCAATTCCTGTCGGTACTTGGCCAAATAGTGAATGGTGTCATCAACAGAAATACCGAGTGCGATGCTAAACACCAACAGTGTTGATGGTTTCAACGGAATCCCTAACCATCCCATAATCCCTCCCGTCACGATCAATGGGACAAGGTTCGGCACCATGGCTACAATCACCATACGCCATGAACGGAAAAGAATTGCCATCAAGATTGAAATGGAAACAATGGCGAAGAGCAAACTGGAGAAGAGGTTATTCACCAAATAGCGCGTTCCCTCAGACGCCACTACAGATGTACCCGTCAATGTTATGTCAAAATACTCCTGATCGATGGCTGTCCGAAGCTTTTTCTTGAATTCAGGCTTTTTGTAATAGGCCTTAATGAGATCCGGGTCACTTTGAAACTTAAACTGCAAATCAGAATTTCCTTTTGCTATCGCATCCGTTAAGGTGTTGTACACTCCCGAATAGCCGTAGACCAGAGAGTCAATGTATCCTGTTTTGCCTTTTTCAACCAATGCATACAAGCGCTCCAACTGTGGACGGTCAGGATTCATGATGCTATCGATTTGGCTTCGAATCAAATCAACCTTATCCGCTACTTCATACGAACCTATGTCCTTCATTTGACAACGCACGCGCAATGTGGTATGCGTCGTGTCCAGCAATTCCTTCACAGACAAGGCGCCGCCATTTACATTCGACACCTCAAAATTGTCAAGGTATTTCTTCAAACGTTTTCTGTCGCGGTTGGCAATGAGCTCATATTTATCAGGGTCATTTCCATAATACGCCATGTTAACCACTTTGATGAAATCAACAATGGAAATACTTTTGGAGAACATGGTATCTTTTGCATAATTGAGTTGCACTTGCTCGATGCGCTCAAGCGTTGACCGCTTCATCAAACGACCTTGCTCCTTGTAATCAATCATGACCTCAAAAGGAATTGAACCTCCGAAATTCCTTTCAATGAATTTTAAATCGAGGAGAATAGGGTCTCTTTTCGGTAAATCACTGGTGACATTTCCAGTTGCTTCAACACGTAGAATTCCGAAAACACTCACGACAATAATCAACACAGTCGTTCCGTACACCCACTTGCGTTTGTACTGTGTGAGGTGCAAAATTCCACGAATCAGACCAGAAGCAAACTTTCTATCCAAGTGTTTAAGGTGGCGTTCTTTTGGTGTTTTTGAGAACGACAAGAAAATAGGGAGGATACACAGGGAGATCACAAACACCATCATCACGTTAATGGATGCCGAGATTCCAAACTCCATGAGTTTTTGAGAGTTCGTAAATGCAAAGGTCAAGAAACCAAGAGCCGTTGTAAAGTTTGTAAGGAAGGTCGCAGTTCCAATCTTTTGAATCACTCGTGAGAGACCTTTCATTTTATTCCCATGCTCCTTGATTTCCTGATGGAACTTGGTCATGAGGTAGGTACAGTTTGGCACACCAATGACAATCATAAGAGGCGGGATCAAGGCCATCAAAATCGATAAGCGGAATCCTAAGAAGCCCATCGTACCCATGGCCCAAATTACTGCGATTGTCACCACAGCTAAACACACAATAATTACCCGGAATGATCGGAAGAAAATATAGAGTAAAAGTGCGGTAACGCTTAAGGATAGTGCGATGAAAATGTACATCTCACTTTGAATACGTTTACCAATAATCACCCTTAAGTGCGGCAAACCGGCGTAGTGCATCTTGCCAAAATAGGGTTGATACGACTCCGCCAACTTTTCAATATCCAAGACAACCTTCGATTTTTTCTGGTCACTTAAATAACGTTCATCAACACTCACCATCATCAGCGACACGTGCGTTTCATCGTTGTACAACAGCTTCTGATAGACAGGATTTGATTTTATTTCTTGCTTTATGGAATCGATGGATTTTTCGCGATAGGTGGTATCACTAAATACCTTTTGAACATCAAACCTACTTTCCTCTTTGTTGTTTTTGATGGTAAAAAGAGTCGCTTCAGAGATGACCGATTGTACACCATCGAATTGAAGAATTGAATCACCGAGTTCCTTCCATTTCCTGAAGTTTGTTTCGGTGTATAATTTTTTCGTTTTAATCGCTATGACCAATGTCCCGCCATCTTCCCCAAAGCGCTCCTTGAACAACATATAGTTCTGTGTTGTAGAGGATGATTTAGGCAAAACGAATCCGTACTTGTTTTCAAGTTTCAATCCAGTGATGGCATAATACCCAAAAAACACTGTCAGGAGTGTAATGACACCCAAGATGAAAAAACGATTCCGAAGAATGAAATTTGCTATTTTACGCCACATGGTGGTTAATTCTTTTACACTTTAAGAGGTTAAAAGTAAAAATTAATATGGAGAAATAGGTATTAAGGCTTCTTTAAGGATGCAGGTCCTCCGCAAGCCATTCGAAGAACTCGCGTTGCCACAACAAACCATTCTGTGGGCTTTGCACCCAATGGCCTTCTGTCGGAAAGGACAAATAACGGCTCTTAATGCCTTTCAATTGAGCGGCTTGAAAGGCCTGAATCCCTTCACTTTCAGGCACTCGAAAGTCCATTCCACCGTGAATTACAAGAATCGGGGTGTTCCAATTTGCGACATAGTTGTGTGGACTATTTTTCTCGTAATTGGCTTTATTTTCTGGCAACCAATAAGGACCGCCGTGATCCCAATTCGCGAAAAACAATTCTTCAGTGGTGCCGTACCAGCTCTCTAAGTTGAACAAGCCACAATGTGAAACAAATGTTTTAAAGCGGTTTTGATGAATGCCTGCGAGCATATAGACCGAATATCCACCATACGAAGCACCAACCGCTCCGAGTCGCTCTTTGTCCACATACGACTCTTTCGTTGCTGCGTCAATGGCAGACAAGTAATCACGCATGGCTTGTCCTCCCCAATCTTTTGAAATGGCATCGTTCCATTCTTGACCAAAGCCCGGAAGACCTCGACGATTTGGCGCCACCACAACGTAACCTTGTGAAGCCATCAAGGCCAAATTCCATCGGTACGAAAAGAACTGACTCACCTGACTTTGTGGCCCACCTTGACAGTACAAAAGTGTTGGGTACTTTTTATTCGGATCAAAATTCGGAGGCAAAACCATCCATACCAACATCTGCTTACCATCCGTTGTTGTCACCCATTTCTCCTGAACCTTCGGCATAACAATCGTGGAGAGTATATCTGCATTTGACTTCGTGAGTTGTGTGACCTTATCCTTTGATTTAATCGATACCGCATAAAAATCAGTCGGAGCAACCATCGATTGACGGCCTGCGTAAATTACATCCCCAAAAATTGAGATGCTGATGTAGTCGTATTGTCCTGTGGTCACCTGACGGATTTTCTTCGTTGCCAGCTCCACTTCGAAAATGTGCTCGGTCCCTTTCGTCGGCGAAATGAAATAAATCATTTTCCCAGAAGGATGCCAGCAAAAACTGCCCACCGTGATGTCTATGTCAGCGGTCAAATTTACTACTGCCCCATCCGCCTTGCGCAGCATCAAATTGTTTTTGTCCGCTTCAAATCCGTTGCGTGACATGCTGAGCCAAGCCAAATCACCTTGGGGAGAATAGGCTGGATTGTTATCGTACCCTTTATTCGATTCTGTAAGGTTTATGGTAGTTTGCGTCGCAATGATATATTCGTATAAATCACTGTTTGTGCTCAAAGCGAATTCCTTACCTTGAAGTTTTTTGGACGTATAAATAACTTTCTTCGAATCAGCACTAAAACAAAATTGATCCGTTCCACCAAATGGAGGAAGTACGCCATCAAATACCTCATCGCGTTGAATATCAATCGCCTTTTGATAGATCACAGGCAAGCCATTTTCATTCATGATTTGATGAAGAAAAAGATGGCGGCGCTTGTAATCGTCATAATGATCCCAATGGCGGTACATCAAGTCATCCTCAATGCGTGCATTGGCCTTGGGCAAATCGGAATATTTCGTTGTGACATCCCCACGCACCTCTATCGCTTCAATGGTCAATGCGTAGGTCTCATCGGGCGACAAGCGAAACCCTTCGATCTCAATCGATTTAAAGCGAGAAACTGTGCGAATGTTTGTCCCATCGGCATTGATTTTTCGAATTTGAAGTCCATCATCGCCGTTTGACATGAACCATATGACATTGTTTTTTCCCCATTGCGCTTCCATTTCAGAAACTGTCGTATTGGTCACTTGTCTAGAAACACCTGTTTTCACATCAAGAATAAATAAA